>JAUWLI010000292.1 GCA_030613765.1 Phycisphaerae bacterium | reverse complement strand
CCGACTGTTCCATTCCTTCGCAATATGACTTATCTTGACGTCCGGAGGATAGTTATCCACGCCGTTGTGTATGTAACGAGCAACATCAAACGGTGTACCTTGTTTCTCCATTGCTTCGAGCATACCGGGCAGATTGTCCATCACATACTTATAAGTGTGAGGGCCCGTTACTGCCTTAAAGAATCCATAACTACCCTGGTAATACACAAGCACTGTTTCTCCGTCCGGTCCCTGCCAGCGGAATGCGTCAGGTCGGCCGTGCCGCAATATTGCCGACTCATCCCAGAATGTATGTATATCGCTTCTGCCCCACTCGAAATATGTCGGCAGGCCGGCAAAGAAGTATTTCACGCCTGCCCCGGCCATCACTGTCGGCAAACCCCAGCTTAGGCCCGGAACGTCGGTAATCGATCCTGTAAGAATTTGCGCACCGTATTTTCGCTTCAACCGAAACGATGGATACATCAAACGGATAAGCTGCTCGTGGCTGCACAGCGCGCTTATCTCATTGCCGAAGAGCGCGCCAACCTCAATCCTGCCATTCTTAATATACTTTCCGAACTTATCAACAACCTCCTTCGGCCTGTTCTCTATGAAATGTTGTATTGACCAGGTTCCCTCAAGTGTATATCTGTACTTCGACTCCTCAGGCCAATCATCCGTTTCTTCACAGAAACGCAGAACGTCGTCATAGAAACCGCCATATAAGTTTAGAACGTTCTCGATCGTATCCGTATAACCGAGATCATGGTGTGTGATAGGGACTATATATACCTGCCAATGTCGTTTAGGTTGCCATGTTGACTTGCGGCGGTCCCGCACTTTCCCCTTTGCCTTGAGGACGAACTCAACCGGCTTCGGCTCAGCTATATCAGGAATATGAACCTGGAAAGTCGCCTTGCCCTTTTTAACCTTGCCAAGAGCCGTGACTTTTTGCTTGCCATCGAGCCTGACGTCCAGGCTGGCTTCCACGGGCTCAGACGTGTTTTCAATGTTGACCTCCACCACCTGCAGCAGGGCGTTTCCCTCTTTAACGAAGAACACGGTTGGTTTAACGGATACCAGACGCAATGTGCCGCCTTCGATAAGCTGAGAATCTTCTGCCTGTCCAGCCTTTGCAAGGCTGCACACGATAATTGCAACGAGTAGACTAATGCAGAACACACAATCGAGTGGTTTGATTTTTCTTCCGGTTTTATGACTGCGCTGATTCATTGTGTCCTCCCTTATGATTGAACCATACTTTGTTCAATGCAAAAACAAATCCCCCAAATCTATCCGTTAATAGCCTTGTCTTTTCTAATTCGTATGTGTAACTTCCACACCACATAGGATTGGCACTTCGTTCATCGACGAAGGATTCTTGCTTTTCGGAACCAGTTCGATTTCCAGATTGTTTTTAACCTGAATGCCTCCAAACTCGCGCACGACTGCTCGGTGTGAACCTCCGGCTTCCTTCGCTACGTCGAAACCACCAAGGACCGTCTTGCCCTGCAGCTTGATATCGAATATTCGCTTCTTCGTTTGTTCGTTTTCCAACTCCGCAAAATAAAGCCGGACGGTATATTCGGCTGGTTTGTCCTCCTTACCCAGCAGCGGCAGGATGCAGCGTTTGAGCCCGCGTCCACAGGAAGTAAACACCCATGGATTCTCGGTGCCGGCCACGGGTTCAGTTACGCTGTTTCGGCGGATATATTCACCGCCATCGAGAAATTCCGTTTGCAGTTTGAGCGAGAAGCCCATCGCCGCACGGTCTCCGGGAAGTCCGGGCCGAGGGTACCCAAGCCAGAGTTCTCCGTCTGCATCCCGTCTGTCGCCCGGCGCGCCTAAGTTGACGGCCAGGCGTCGAACCGGTGTATTGGCCCCATCAGCGCTGTAGATACCCCATCGCTGGTTGTCAGGACGTGGTTCAAGAGCGACCGTGCACATTATGGGAAAGAGGCATAAACACCCGGCACTTGCTTCAGGTGCCAGGGCAAGCCCATCGGCGGCGATCGCGTTAATCCAGCACCCGAGGCGATGGCCGGAAAAATGACGAATCCCGCTGTCGTCGCGCAAATCATAGTAGCTGGTGAATCCTGAACGCATCAAAAGCATCTGTTGACATGCTGAAATCGCACCGCAGTGATGGCCCGGCCGTAGGAACTGCCACGGTGTTTGCTCACCAGTCAGTGGGTGGCGCCGCATTTTTTGCTCGCCGGTCTTCAGTTCAAACGCCCAGGGTTCTGCAAGAACCGTGTCACCGATAATAACAGGGCGGTGACGGTAGTTGGCGTCCAGGGCCCAAAGCTTGTCGCCATTTTTGGCAGATAATGCAACCAGTCGCCGCCGCGAGAATTGCCCCGAAAGAAACTGCCGCCAGTAATGGCCGTTGGCATTTGCGCCGCAAAGGACTAAAATACCATCGCGATACATAGCCGTAAGTTCGCCGCCGCCTATTCCGATTTTACTGCAGTCGGTTACGTCGACCGGTCTTGCCCATAGTTTACCTCCCGTACGAGCATTGAGGGCAACAGCGAGGCGAGCATCGAGTCTCTTTGTTCTCTCCTCGGCCCTCTTTGCCTCCTCACCGCTCAGATTCTTCAGATGCGACTTGTCCTGCCGCAGCAATGCTTCCCTTTGCTCTGATGTCAAAGAACTGTCGATAAAGAATATCCAGCCGTCCCCGATGGCAATAGTAAGGTTAGCAATATTCTTACCCTTGTAGCTCCAGAGCCGATTTCCATCTTGCGTATCAATAGCGAAAACCGAGTCTGAGATACCCCTTTGTGTAAACGTGCTCCCGAAAAGGATGCCGTCAACATAGGCGAGATATCCCCACTTAGGCCAGACGCCTTCGGGCGCGGCAGGTAGATTGTAGGTCGCCCGAGTACGGCCTGTTTCAGCATCAAGCCGGAGGCATTTATCACCTACTGCAACGAAGAAACTATCATCTGAAGCGGCCAGGTTGCTGCATTCTACTTTCTTGAGCCGTGTACGCATCGCGCCGGGGAGCGTACGTTTCCAAAGCAAGACACCATTATAAGAATCGTAAGCCATGACATTGTTCTCGCCCTGTATAAACAGTCGACCATTGACAGCAAGCGGTGAAGCTGCAGCGTCATGACGGTTGACCATCGGGGCGGTCCCGGGCTCACCAAACCATAGCAGGCCCAGCGGTCCGCTGAGGATTCGGTCATCACTGCAGGCTGTATTACCCGGTTCGGCATACTGATGTGTCCATTTGCCGGCGCCCGCCAGAGGTCCGCGCTTCAAAGTCGCCCAGAATCCACTCGTCTCGCTCACACGGCTCTGGCCCAGTTCCAGCCGCGCTAATGATTGTTGTAACTTTTCGGAATATATGTCGTTGTTTTTGCCGGGTGCGTTTGAGGGCATACCTAAACAAATGGCGCCGCCGCATGGTTTCAAGTGCCGTGCAAGCTTGCCAAGTTCGTCAGGAATTTTTCCATTCAGAAGCAGATTATCAGAAACAATTAGGTTGGCAAAGTAATTCGAGTAAGGCAGCGCCGAAAGCTCTCCCTTCTCGATAATCACACGTTCGCCATATAGGCCGGCTGCATCGAGAGCCAGCCGTGCCGCACGGACTTTCTCAGCGTCGGGCTCAACCCCAATAATCATCAGTTCTGTGCGTTTTGCGAGTTGATAGGCCAGTCGGCCCCGTTCTGCACCGATAACAAGGCAGTACCCTTTTCTCACTCCCGTTTCCATAACGATGGCCTCAGCAGCGGCTTCATAGATTGCTGTAAGTTTGTCTTCAGGATAAGGATTAACGACCGGCGGGGGGGACACTATGGAGACGGGAGTTTTCCTTTTCGCTATGTTGCCCGAAGCAAAACAGTAAATCTTTCCTTCATTGGTGCTGACATAGAGACGTCTGTTGGCTACAGCCAGGCCCCGTGCCTTACCGTCGACTTTCGCTGACCATACGGCCTTGCCATTCTCTCGATTGAAGGCATTGACCTGGCCCTGACCGCCGGCGAACACCAGGTTGCTTGTAAGGACCAACTCCGCGTCACAGTTACTTGGAATACGCCACTTTATCGTGGGCTTGATGTTCTCCTGCCGGTGACGCTCAAGTTCTTCTTTCGCAGCTTTCAGGTCTTTTTGGAGTTTCTTGCGTTCGTTGCC
>JAUWLI010000378.1 GCA_030613765.1 Phycisphaerae bacterium | reverse complement strand
TCGGGTTATTCGTTCCAGCTTTCCCTGCCGAGGTATTGAATTGGTCATTTTTGCTTCCCTCAATCGTTATTTGTCGGTTTCTTTTTTGGCGCCGATGATTGCTTCCAGTGCCGTGATATGTTCCTCAAAGGCGTCCCTGCCTTTTCCGGTCGCTTTGATGAAGGTACGCGGCTTACGGGCGATAAACATCTTTTCGACTTTGATGTACCCGGCTTTTTCAAGTTTAGTCAGGTGTGCTCCGAGGTTGCCGTCTGTGAGATTGAGAATTTTGCGCAGATATACGAAATCGACCTGCTCGCCCGGGTCAAGGGCAATAAGCGATGCCATTATCTGCAATCGAACAGGTTGATGTATAATGTTATCAAAGTCAGCCATGACTATGTCCAACGAAATCGAAGGTAAAGCCCCGTTCCCAAGAATGCACCACCGCCGGTCGATGCCATCCAGAGACAATAATAGCCTGTCGGTATCAGGTAAAAACCCACCAGGGTAGTGCAAGTGACACCTATTCCCAGCCAGAGCATATAATAGCACTTAAACCAAAGACCGATAACCACATAAGCGAACATGATTGTGGTGCATATAAACGCGTTGAGCTGTATGCCATGACGAGGCTTGAGAATAGAAAGCCAGATAAACATATAGACAAACAACAAAGTCCAGAACAAAAATATCCGCCATCCAATCTTCTCAGCAGCCGGGACTTTGACTGGATTGCCTGAACGAAATTGACTCCAACAAACGAAGAAAGTCGCAACGGCACCTATTCCACAAAGAATCATCCATATATACCCGGCCCAGTAGCCGAAGAAATGGCTTCCCAGAAATGCGGCTATCCAGATAATACCCCACATAATTAGTATGCCACTGTCATAGCTGGCGGCGATGGTTCTTCGCGTATGGTTTACAACAGTCTGTATCTGTTCCAGCGAATCCTGGGCCTCTTTTTCTGATATATCCATAATAAAAACTCCTCAATCAAGTTCTATGATACAGAGCACTCTATACCACAGAGCAAAATACCATACCACGCTGTCTGCCACAACAAAAATCTGGATTTTTTTAATATTTTTTTCGGGAATGTACTAAGGCGGCCCGGCCCGAATTGCGTAATCCCTTTTTATCAAAGAGGTTATGCTACAGCAGGATTTGTGGGCTTTAACGTCAAGGTAGGTCTATCCGGGATTGAATATTGCTGTAAGCCGCAATTAATCTGCAATCACAGCTCATAGATAAAATGGTTTGAAAATTCACCTGTTCGGAGTAGACTGACCGATTGTACTGAAGGAAAAGTTTTTTATTTGCAGGAATAATTATGTCTGAGTTCAATAAGGATAGCCACAACAGGCGGATTTCTGACAAAAAGATTGCGCCGGCACAGAGGATTAAGCGTTTGCCGCCCTACCTTTTCGGCCGATTGAATGCGCTGAAACTGGCCAAGCGACAGGCGGGCGCCGACATTATCGATCTGGGGATGGGCAATCCTTCCGACAAGGCGCCGCAGGTTGTTATCGACAAGCTGTGCGAAGCGGCGCAGGACCGGCGGAACCACCGGTACAGCGCATCAAAAGGTATTATAGGGCTGCGAAAAGCAATCGCAGACAAATACGAGCAAAAATGGAATGTACAACTGGACCCGGAAACAGAGGTGCTGGCATGCATCGGCTCGAAAGAAGGTTTCAGTCACCTATGTCTGGCGATGCTCGGGCCCGGGGACACCACGATAGTGCCGGACCCGGCCTTCCCAATTCATAACTATGCCGTCGCTTTAGCTGGCGCGAACGTGATATCGGTTCCTCTTGGCTGCGATCAAAAATTCATAAACAATATCGCGATGGTCTGCGAAAACCTTTATCCGAAGCCAAAGCTATTGATTCTTAATTACCCACACAATCCGACGGCGATGACAGTGGACGAGGGATTTTTTGAGCCCGTTGTTGATTTGGCAAAACGACTCGGCATAGCGGTGATTCACGATTTTGCCTACGGTGAGACCTGCTTTGACGGGTATAAGCCGCCGAGCTTTCTTTCGGTCAAAGGTGCCAAAGACATCGGCGTCGAATTTATAACAATGAGCAAGCCATACAATATGGCGGGCTTTCGTATCGGATTTGCGGCCGGCAACAGGGACATGCTCGAATACCTTGCGACGATAAAGGGTTATTACGATTACGGCATATTTCAGGCGGTACAAATAGCGGGCATTATTGCGCTGCGGGAATGCGAGGCCGAAATTGCCGCACAGAACCAAAAGTATCAATCTCGAAGGGACGTACTCTGCGATGGGCTTGCCAGGATCGGCTGGGAGGTGGACAAGCCGCGGGCTTCTATGTTCGTATGGGCAAAAGTGCCGGCCGAACACCTTGGAGGTAAAGGTACTATTGATTACGCAGTGGACCTCATGGAGCATGCAGAGGTTGCAATCGCGCCGGGCAGGGCCTTCGGTGAGAACGGAGAAGATTATATGCGTATCGCTCTTGTGGAAAACGAGCAGCGTCTCCGCCAGGCGATACGGAATATCAGCCGATTCGTACAGCAAAAACCGATACGAAGAAAA
>JAUWLI010000181.1 GCA_030613765.1 Phycisphaerae bacterium | reverse complement strand
GCGACTGTTGAGATGCGGCATGTTGGCGCCCGCGTGTGGACATATCAAAGGCAAACATATGAGGAGCGAAAACATATCGATATGGTAAAGTTGAATGAAGCTTCATTTAATTATCGCCGAGTTGATCGTAATGACACGATAGCCCTTCCAAACTTTAGTGTTGGCGTCTTGCCGAATTGGTATTTTGGCCGATATAACAAATTCCTCAAAGAAACAGAAGGTGAATTGGAGGCAAGAAGGGCATTGTTGGGCATACAGGATGGGAGAAAGATTTTCTTTTCCAAATCGATAAAGCATTCCACTGTTGGGGCCTTTCTTCTCGATACGGCCCGCTACCAGCGTCCCGGCCAACTGTTGTCCTATACCGGTGATGAACTTATGTGGGAAATCAACGCACCCATCGAGGGCTATCTGAGTTTTATCGATAACTGGGATCGTGGCTGGAAGGTTTTCGTGGACGAGAAAGAAGCGGATATAGCACTGCTTTTTGGAACTTTCAAGTCGGTTCGGCTCGCGCCGGGCCCCCACCGCGTCAGATTCAGCTATCAGCCAGGACTGCTTTGGATAAGATTATCGGACCGCTCCATTACAACACCATTACCAAAAACACTTGACTAAACACACTCGTTCTGCGATAAAACCGGATGTCAAATTTGTCTCATTAGAAAACAAGAGATTATCCTGTTACAGGAAACCTCAAGCGGGACACCGCTTTGTGGGAATCCAATCAATAGAAAGTGTTTGTGAACAGCCGGTGCTGATTAGCTAAAAACTGGAGATACAAATGGCAACAGAATTTCGTCCTATATCCTCCGAGGAAATTGCCAGGCTTACGGAGCAAGGCTGCAGTTGTTGCGATTGGTCGAAGGTTGAGGTTGCTGAAGGCTTTGACCCGGCAAAAGTAAAATCTACACATTTTTGCGGTAATATAAAGCTGGGTGTGTTTGAGAAGGACGTATCCTTTTTCGGCGGCGTTACGAAGCCGGCAGGGATCAGCAACGCAACAATCCACAATTGCACAATCGGCGACAATGTATACATAAATCAGGTAAGAAACTACATCGCCAACTATATAATCGAGGATGATGTGGTAATAGACAACATCGACCTGCTTGCAGTGGAAGGCGAAAGCTCATTTGGCAATGGCACCGAGGTTGCTGTTGTCAATGAAGCCGGCGGCAGAGAAATACCGATTTATGACAACTTGTCCGCCCACACAGCTTATATAATAGCTTTTTATCGTCATCGGCCGAACGTAATTGAAAACCTGCAAAAAATGATAGCCTACTACACCTCTTCCGTCACCTCCTCTATTGGCCTTGTGGCAAAAGGAGCAAAGCTTATAAACTGCCGAATTATCAAAAACGTGAAATTAGGCCCCTTAAGTGTTATCGAGGGAATAAACAGGCTTGAGAACGGCTCAATCAATAGCTGCCCTGAAGACCCTGTTTATATCGGGCCCGGCGTTTTTGCAGAAGATTTTATCTGCTGCAGCGGCTCGAAGATTACCGACGGCACAATAATCTGCAAATGCTTCGTAGGGCAGGGCACCGAATTAGCCAAGCAGTATTCCGCGGAAAACTCGGTGTTCTTTGCCAACTGCGGTGGTTTCCACGGTGAGGCTTGCGCGATATTTGCGGGGCCCTATACTGTAACTCATCATAAATCCACATTGCTTATTGCCGGGTTGTTTTCTTTTTTGAATGCCGGCAGCGGCACTAACCAAAGCAACCACATGTACAAACTGGGACCGACTCATCAAGGCATAGTCGAACGGGGCTCCAAGACCGCCAGTGACTCATATATGCTCTGGCCAGCAAAGGTTGGGGCCTTTACAGTCGTCATGGGAAGACACTACAGGAACTCAGATACTTCAGATTTGCCTTTTTCATACCTGATTGAGCACGAAGATGAAAGCATTCTTGTCCCCGGTGTGAATTTACGCAGCGTTGGTACCATCCGAGACGCTCGAAAATGGCCGAGACGCGACAGGCGGAAAAGTCCTAAAAAACTCGACTATATAAATTTCAGACTTTTAAGCCCATATACAATTCAGAAAATGCTCAACGGCTGCCAGCTACTTGAAAAACTGAAAACAACATCCGGCAAAAACACAGAATACTATACCTACAACAATGTCAGAATTAAGAACTCCTCGCTGGACAGAGGCATAAAACTCTACAAGATGAGCATTGATAAATTCCTGGGCAATTGTCTTATTAAAAGGCTTGAAAACAAACAACTTGAAAACGTTGATGAACTTCGAGCGGTACTTCAGCCAGAAACCAACGTAGGACCGGGCAAGTGGGTTGACCTGGCCGGCCTGTTCGCTCCGGAACAGGCCATTCAAAAGTTGCTCTCCGATATTGAAAGCGGCACTATCCGCACGCTGGATGATGTAACAGAGACTTTCCGCTCAATACACAGCAGATATGAAGCGTATGAGTGGGCCTGGACAGCAAATGTTTTACAGCAGCGTCTGTCAAAAATGATTGACAAAATAACTGCAAACGATATTATTGAACTAACAACAAGATGGAAAAAGGCCATCGTAGAACTCGACGAAGCCCTCTGTGCCGATGCCAAAAAGGAATTTGCCGCTACCGTTCAAATCGGGTACGGTCTCGACGGTGATGAAAAAACAAGACATAGCGACTTCGCAGCGGTGAGAGGAATCTTTGAAGAAGATATTTTTGTTTCTGAAATCGAACATCACATAACCAGCAAAACAGCTCTCGGCGATGAGCTTATCAGCCGAGTGGAGAAATCTCGTCAACAATAACTAAATCGAACAAGGAGAAATGTATGAGAGTCATCATTGAGCCAAGTTATGAATTAGTAACCAAATGGGCCTCCAACTACGTTGCTAAAAAGATAAATGAATTTAATTCGAAAACTTTTGTGCTGGGCTTTCCTACAGGCTCCTCACCGATAGGGATGTATAACGAACTCGTGGAGCTTTACAAGTCAGGAGTGGTTTCATTCAAGAATGTTGTTACCTTTAATATGGATGAATATGTGAATCTTCCCGAGGACCACCCTGAAAGCTATCATTCATTTATGAATAAATATCTTTTCAGCCACATAGATATTCCAAAAGACAATGTCAACATTCTCAACGGCAATGCCCCGGACCTTGAAGCCGAATGTGCGAGCTACGAAGAAAAAATAAAAAAAGCGGGCGGCATCAAGCTTTTTGTCGGCGGTATAGGTCCTGACGGCCACATAGCATTTAATGAGCCTGGCTCATCACTGTCGTCGAGAACACGCATCAAAACACTAACTTACGACACTATCGTGGCCAATTCGCGATTCTTTGACGACGACATTAACAAGGTCCCCAAAACCGCTCTGACTGTGGGCGTAGGAACTGTTCTTGACGCCGAGGAAGTCCTGATTATTGTCAACGGCCATAATAAGGCCCGCGCATTGCAGCACGCCGTCGAAGAGGGTGTAAATCATATGTGGACAATCAGCGCCCTTCAACTGCACGCGAAAGGTATCATCGTCTGCGACGAAGAGGCGACCGCTGAGCTAAAGGTAGGCACCGTAAAATACTTCAAAGATATAGAATCAGCCAATCTCGACCCGGCCACACTCTTACACTGAGTTTTTCAAGGTGAACGTCCGATTATGGGGCGGTAGGTACCAACGGCGGCTCTTTGCCGGGCGGATACACGATTTTCGCCTGGGCCTTGAGAGACTCGATATACTTTGTAATAAGTGGGCCCTGTTTCCGTTGTTTCAGCATCTTTATTATATCGTCTTTGGCCTCTTCAAATGTTGTAACGCCGGCTTCTTTGCGGTCGGTAACCATTATTATATGATATCCAAACTGGGTCTCCACGACGTCGCTTGTCTGCCCGATTTTTAATTCGAAAGCGGCTTTTTCAAAAACCGCATCCCATCCACCAGCTCTGGGTCTAAAACCCAGGTCACCACCTCTTGGTGCCGAAGGATATCCTCCAGTAGCTTTGGCTAATTCGGCAAAATCGGAGCCCTCTTTGATTTGTTTGAGCAGGTCTTGAGCCTTCGCCAGTGCTTTGGCTTTTGCCTCATTCGGGTCGGTATTAGGATCGGTAGTATCAGGTTGGATAAAAATATGACTCGCCCTGACTTGCTCAGTCACTTGAAACCGTTGTATATTCGCAGAATAAAAGTTATTGGCATCTGTTTCTGTCACGTTTATTTGATCGCCCATTTTGGCTTCGATAAGTTTCTGAAACTGGACTTTCAGTTTGAACTGCATCTGCTGTTTCCACTCATCAAAATTCATTCCGCGAGTCTGCAGCATTGCTTTGAACTCATCCAGTGATAATTTCTGCTGAGCGGCTATTTCCTTGATCTGCTCAATCACCTCTTCTTCAGTAGCAACTATTTTAGCCTCCTCTATCTTTTCTTCCAGCAGTCTCAATATGATCATTCTGTCCAAAGCTTGTTTTCTGACTCTTTCTCTGTTCTTCTCAAGGTACCCAGGCTGCATTTGCGGAGCCATTTTCTCAATCTCTGCCTCTAACTGGTTTTCGGTAATATCCCGGCCATTAACGGTAACAGCAACCCCATCAACCGCTGCTTTCGCTTCCTGTTTCGGTTCAACAACCTTCGTGTCAACCTGGGCAGGGGTGTTCGGTTCAGGTTTCTCCTTCCCGGTCTCGGCAGATGGCTTCTGTCGGCAACCCAGAGCAGCAACACATATTACAAGACAGGCCGAAATTGTTAGATATCTTTTCATAATTTTTACCTTCCTTAATACGTTCAAAAACATCAAAAACTTCTTCAGCAATAAAAGGACCATTATCCCGCCAAAAACGAATCTGTCAACATTTTATGCATCAACTCCGGCACAATCCGAGAATTAGTTGACTTGAGTGAGCAATCTATTAAAATACTGATTCGTGAATCGCGAATTGAATCATCAACCGCGAAATTCACAGTATGAAAATGATTTCAGAAACCAATAGGTTCCGGGTCGTGTCCGAAAAAAAGGAAAGCTGCGGTTTATTCGGCATTTTTGGTGATGTGGAAGCCGTTCAAAAGACCTATGTCGGTCTGCATAGTCTTCAGCATCGCGGCCAGGAATCAGCAGGGATCGCCTCCAGCAACTCTGACTTAATCCGGTGCCACACGGGCATGGGGATGGTAAGGAGGATTTTCCGCAGTGGTTCGGGGTTTCTGGAGGAATTGGCTAACCCAATAGCAATCGGCCACGTGCGGTATTCAACGACGGGCGCCAGTAAGGCTGTTAACAGTCAGCCGCTTTTGGCCGAGTACTCCGATGGGCAGGTAGCAGTGGCCCATAACGGCAATCTCGTAAACGCTTCGCTGCTTCGGGATGAATACGAGGCATACGGCAGTATCTTCAAATCAACAGGTGATACTGAAATAATTATCCATTTGCTTGCAAAGCCGACCCATGTTGCCAAGCCCGACTCATTGGCACATGTATTGAATCACCTTCAGGGAGCGTACTGCCTGCTGTTCTTGTTCGCCGACCGAATTGAAGCGGCCCGTGACCCTTATGGCATCAGGCCTTTATGCATCGGCCAAATCGAAAAAGGAAGTTTCGTCGTGGCCAGCGAAACCTGTGCTCTCGATGCCGTAGAGGCAAAGTTCATTCGCGAAGTCGAACCCGGTGAAATAGTTCAGCTGGACAAAGACGGCCTTTCCAGCAGATTTTTTGTCAAGCCCGGCACTATCAAACCAGCCCACTGTATCTTTGAACATATCTATTTTGCCAAGCAAAACAGTGTATTTTTTGGTGAAAATACCCACGAGTTCAGAAAAAAACTTGGAAGACAGCTGGCAATAGACCACCCGGCCAATGCAGATGTAGTAATACCTGTGCCGGACTCAGGAACATCATCGGCTATAGGATATGCAGAACAAAGCAAGCTGCCTTTCGATATGGGACTGGTCAGGAGCCATTACATAGGCAGAACATTTATCTCACCGAACCAAAAATTAAGAGAGCTTGAAGTGAAACTGAAGCTGGCCGTGGTGAAAGAAGCCGTATGCGGCAAGCGTGTCGTGGTCGTGGATGATTCAATCGTTCGCGGCACAACCACAAGAGGTAAGATTAGGGCATTACGCAAGGCCGGCGCTGAACAAATTCACATGCGAGTGAGCTGTCCGCCAATCAGGTTTCCCTGTTTTTACGGCATTGATTTTCCGACCAAAGAAGAGCTGCTGGCAAATAATCGCGATTTGGAACAAATCAAAGAGTTCCTTGAAGTTGACAGTGTCGGCTATGTGTCGCTTGAAGGATTGCTTGGGTGTGCGAAATTGCCGAACGACCACTACTGTACGGCTTGCTGGAGTGGCAAATACAGAATACCTATAGATATTGCAGTCAATAAATTCGCAATGGAGTGTTATCAAATGAATATGTTCGAAAAACTCGATACTTGATTCTCGATCCTCGAT
>JAUWLI010000205.1 GCA_030613765.1 Phycisphaerae bacterium | reverse complement strand
GGGTTTGAACGTTCCGACGCACGACCAACTGCATCATTCCGAGGCGACTTCGGCAGATGATGGGCACACAACGATGGAACATGAACATGAGGAGCACGGCCTTCACCTTGGATTCATCGAAGAGTGGTATATTGTCAATCCGGCGGCGTTATTGGGAATATTTATAGCTTATTTTTTGCCGCGGACGAAATTTCCCCATGCCGGCCATATTTTGATAAGCACGTGGGCGTCATCATCGTACCTTTTGATGAATATGCAGTCTGATATGACGATTGCAGTTCTTGGTGGTATTCTTGTAACGTTATTTGTGGCTACCTGGCTGCCTTGCTGTATTAGCGACATCATTTTCCCGCTGCTGTTTGTCAAGTCTGATATTGCTCTTGCCGGTTGCTGTCCCGACCATGCGCATCACAGCCATGCGCATCTGCATGAGCAATCGGAGGACAGCCAATGAAAACCGAAACAAGGCTGAGAATCGAGAACCTTCTAATGACTGCGAACCTTCGGCGGACGGGCCCGAGAATGGCCATTCTAAGCGTTCTGCTGCAGACCAATAAGCCGCTGACCCAGGACCAGATTGCAGCGAAGCTTGCGCCCAGTATCCCCAACAAAGTCACGATTTATCGTACCCTGGAAAGCTTCTGCAGGGTGGGTTTGGTACATAAGGCCTTTATGCAGAAACGGGCATGGCATTTCGAACTGGCCGACAAGTGCACTGAAAGCCAATGCCACCCTCACTTTACCTGTGAAAGATGCGGTGTAATACGCTGCCTTGTGGGACTGTCTGTTTCTATTGTCGAAGGATTGAAGAAGGGTTTTGTGATTCATCGCCAGCAGGTTCGGCTTGAGGGACTGTGCCCTCGCTGCGGCGGGAAAAAAGGCAGGTAAATCTGGACGGGCCGTCATCGATAAAGTAAAATCGGGCTGATGAAATTATACCCGTTAAAATTTCGCCCGATATTGAAGCAGCGAATATGGGGCGGGCAGAGACTTCGAGTTTTTGGTAAGGGTATAGCCGCCCACGAAAAAATCGGTGAGAGCTGGGAGCTGGCCGATTTGCCGGAGGGCAAATCCGTAATCTCAAACGGCGAATTAGCGGGACAAACGCTTAGCTGGGCAATTCAAAATTACCCGAAAGAAATAACAGGCGATGAAAATTTCACCGGGCCCTTTCCCTTGTTAATTAAGCTTCTTGACGCCCAGGACATCCTGAGCGTGCAGGTCCACCCTGATGAACAGACGTGTGAGCGATTAGAACAAGGAGAGCCCAAATCCGAGTGCTGGTATATTATCGCCGCTGAGCCGGGGGCAGTAATTTATAAGGGGCTCAAAAAAGGGATTAGCAAAGACACATTTGCCGCAGCTATACAAAAAGGCAATGTTGCGGAGCTATTAACAAAAGTAACAGTAGAGGCCGGTGAGTGTCATTTCCTTCCAGCAGGGACCGCCCACAGTATCGGAGCAGGTTTATTAATAGCTGAGATTCAAACACCGTCGGATACGACCTATCGGGTTTTTGATTTCAACAGAGTAGACGATACGGGCAAACCAAGACAGCTACATATCGAAGCAGCACTGGAAAGCATACACTTCGATGCGTCCGAGGACAATCTTTCGGTAACAACAACAGGCCGGCTGGTGGATTGTAAATACTTCAAAATAGATAAAGGCCATCAGGGGCAAAACTGTGAGCTGCTTCTTTCGGCCGGCAAGATGAAAACTCTGATCATTTTAGCGGGACTGGGAACAATTTTACCAACTGAAGGAAATCCCGTCGAATTCAAGGCAGGAGATACGATACTTGTCCCTGCCGCTTACGAAGGAGCGATACGGTTCGCAGCTGAGACGCAGTACCTAACGGTAACTATTTAGTCAATCGTAAATTCGAATATGCAATCGTCAATTTTTAATAATCTTAAAGTCAGTTACATTGCTGTGCTTTTAGCAGCGGTGGCGCTTTATGCAGCGACCTGCGCGCCGGGGTCGCTCTGGCAGGACAGCGGAGTGTATCAATACCGAATCTGGCAGAACGACATTGAGGGGGGACTCGGCCTGGCCCTTTCACATCCGCTCTATCACATTATCGGCATCGTTGTGAAATATATACCCATTGGTGAATTCGGATACAGGATAAATTTGATTTCAGCGGTCTCGGGGGCGTTTGCCGTTGCAAATTTGTTTTTGCTTTTGCGATTATGGCTGAAGAAGAATTTGCCTGCGATACTTGCCGCTATAACATTGGCGCTTTCACATACATTCTGGCGGCACGCTGTTATTGCGGAAGACTATACTATGTATGCGGCACTATTATTGACTGAACTGCTAATGCTGCTGCAATACGTTAAAACGAAACGAGTGGTCTTTCTATATCTTCTTGGGCTTGTCAACGGCCTTGCCATCGCCACCCATATGTTTGCTTCCATCGCCTTTGTTTGCTATCTGGTTTTTCTGGTGGTTTTATTAGTTCAGAAACAAGTTAGATTGAAAGATCTCGGGATTATTGTCGGGCTGTGGATTATTGGCGCAGCCCCATACGAATACCTTATTATCAATAAGTACATTCAAACATGTGATTTGGCAGCTACTGCAACTTCAGCACTTTTCGGCAACAAATGGCAAAGTGATGTTATTAACACAGGTCTGTCAGCCAGGCTTATCAAAGAAAACGTGATACTTCTGGTATACAATTTTCCAACGCCCAACGTGATATTTTTCTTTGCGGGTCTCTACGGGCTGAAGAAGCTATCACCGAGCCGCGGTTTTAAGAATATCCTTGCGGCGTTGTCAGTACTTTTATTTGTATTCGCTTTTAGATATACCGTGCAGGACAGATATGCGTTTTTCATACCCTTTTATTGCCTGGCCTGCATTCTAATCGGTGTTGGTTTTGATTTTCTTATCAGGCCGGCCGGCCACAAGATTTTAGCTTACTTAGTATTAATTTTTGCTTTGCTGCCGATTCCGGTTTATATCATTGCTCCTGCCACAGCCCAAAAGATGCAGTTCAAGCTCCCCACTCGTGGAGACATACCTTACCGTAATGACTATAGATGGTTCTTACGGCCCTGGCGAACAGGCCGCGACAGCCCCGAACGATTCGTTAATGAAGTCTTCGAAACGGTGGAAGAGGGCGCAGTAATCTGGGCCGACGCTACTACAGTGCCACCGCTGCTGTATGGTCAGCATGTTAAGGGGAAACGCGGGGACGTTAAGATTATATCCAGCCTTATGAGCAGTGAAGGTTCTCCGGAATTCAATGAGCAGACTATCGAGAAATTGTTGGATGAGAGAGCTGTTTATGTGGTCTCACCAAGAGGTGGATACTGCCCCGACTTTTTACTCGAGCGATACAGTTTTGTACCTTCAGGGATTATCTGGCGTGTAGTCGAAAAACAGAGACAATAGAGCTTGATATGCACACCGAAATAAATCCGAACAATCCTTATCGATACGATCGCTGGTGTTTTGCGTGGGAATATGTGCCTTCGGGGACGGGCGCACACCTGGACTTTGGTTGTAATAAAGGAGAATTTCTAAATAAGCTAACGGTCAAAAAGATCGGACGATTAGTTGGCGTTGATGTATCCGAGGAGGCCGTTAAGCAGGGACATGAACTTTTCCCGGAGCTGGAGATTATAAAGATACAAGAGTCGAGAATCCTGCCATTCGATGATGCTGCGTTCGACTCTGTCACTGTTCTGGATGTACTTGAGCACGTTTACGAGCAAGCTGAGCTTCTGGCCGAAGTGAACCGGGTACTTAAGGACGGAGGCAAACTGATAGTTACGGTGCCGGGGCAACATATGTTTTCTTTTTTGGACATGGGTAATTTCAAGTTTCGATTTCCAAGATTACATCGGTGGTATTACTGTCTTAAACACTCGCGAGAAGAATATGAATACCGGTATGTGTCGAATCCGGACGGCTTAATCGGAGATATATCAGCAAGGAGGCGCTGGCACGAACATTTCAGCCGACCAAAACTCCAAAGGCTGCTGACAGGAGCGGGTTTTAGCGTGATTGATTTTGATGGTACGGGCTTTTTCGGTCGAGTAATCGGTAATGTGGGTCACTTTCTCAAATGGCTCAAACCAGCACAAAGAGCTTTTGCCAAGCTTCAGAGTATCGATAACCGACTATTCGAATCGACGAACATGTTTTGCGTGGCCGAGAAACGTCGGAGCCTATAAGCACTGTATTGGTGATAATTTTTTTAATCCTTACCGGGAATTACACCTCGCAGGCCTTCCATCTTCAAGTATCCTTTCTTCCATACAACAAAAGCCGAAACGACAAAGACCACTACATATACACCAGCGGCATACCATGTTCTTATCTGGCTCATGGCCAAGCCGATTAGCGCATACACGGCGGCGAGGACATAACAAATTGTGACGGTCTTTTTTAGAGGTATTCCTCTATCAATCATTTGGTCGTAAATATGGCCTCGGTCAGAAACGAACAAAGGCCTGTGATTAAGCAATCTCCTGGCCAGCGCGACAGCCGTATCGAGGATTGGCAAACCAAAGACAACGACCGAAGCTATCCACCACCGTGGGACCTTCTCGGCAAATAAAAGCATCAGCGCAGCTAACACAAAACCCAGGAGCATACTGCCGGCATCACCCATAAATATTTTTGCCGGATACCGGTTGAAAGGTAAAAAACCACAAACGCCTCCTACGAGCCCAAGGCAGAGAACAATCCTTACAGGGTCACCGACTTCGCTGTATCCCCATGTCGCCAGATGAATTGCCAAGAGCAACATAGCGATGGTAATAATCGCCGTTACTCCGGCACAAAGTCCATCGAGGCCGTCGAGCAGATTTAATGAATTCGTTGCACCAACAACAAAAAAAACGACAACGATAATTCCCAGAACCATCTCGATATTATGTGACATCGGCAAATTCAATGGGCCGGCAACGTAGCGCAGTCCCGGCATGATACCTACCAACAGCAGAACAACGGCAGCAACAACCTGGCCAAGAATTTTTTGCCTTGGCTTTATGTCGAATATATCATCGGCAAGACCAACGAAACATGCAATCGCGCCCCCTGCCAGAATACCGAGGAGCCATTTCAGTGCCGGCCCGAAGATCTCCTCACTTCTCAAACATCCGATACCTGTCAGCACACCCACGGTCAGTCCGATGAGCATACCGAGTCCGCCGAGATAGGCAATAGGTTCCTTGTGTGTCTTGACGAGGTGATCCGGCTTGTCAACGATTCCAAATTTGATTGCAGCCTTCTTGCACAGCCATGTAGCTGCCAGTGAGCCAACCAAAGACGATGCCAAAACAGGCCAAAAGCGAAATATCCATGCAGCCGGTTTTTCCGGGCCAATTATGCTATCAAATATCATTTTTTTGCTCTTTTTGTACCGGTGCCATGAAGCCAGACTTCGTCGTCGTAGCGAAGCATAATTAGATTATCCTTGAAGCCGTCGAAACGGATATTTGTTTTTGAAGCGAGCAATCCCTGCAAGATCCATTTTGGGAAGTTGGCACCTGCTTTTATTGACAGGGGGACGCCGCCTCCGAATCGCGGATTTATCTCAATGAATTTGACGCTATTATCGCGGGTTAGGAATAACTGCAAAGTTATAACTCCCGGCCCGGCCCCGAGAGTCTCAACTAATCTTGCAGACTGGCCCATAATGTCGGAGTGCTTCACAACCTGCGCCTTGCTGACCTCGCCGGTTCTTACCTCGACTCGCTTTCTCGGCACGACACAACGGACCTTCATACTGAAGTCAACGTATACATCGCAGGTGTGTTCAGTACCTTTGATAAACTCCTGGCAAATTGCGTTTGGTATCCTTTTTGCAAAGAACAACAACTCTTTGCGATTGTTGACGGCAG
>JAUWLI010000221.1 GCA_030613765.1 Phycisphaerae bacterium | reverse complement strand
CGGGCATTGCGCCGACGAAATGCTGTAGAGTGCGCGGCTGCGTTGGTCAAAGCCGCAAGAACCGGAGACCGTTCCGTACGAGCTGAAGCGCTTAAGGCGCTGCGCAGCCTGGCTGGTCAACGTGAAATTCCAGCGTTAGTTGATTTAATCTTTGTTGTTGAGCCTGGGCAGGCTGATGAGGTAGGCAGGACGCTGTCGGCTGTGGCGCGTCGTAATTCGGTGCACAAAGAGTGTACGGAAAGCATTCTATTGAAACTGAATCAGGCAAGAAACGATGAGCAGCGAGTGGCTCTATTGATGACTCTGGGCGGGCTCGGCCATGACCTGGCGCTGCCTGTTTTGCGCAGGGGGCTTGGGGACAATAGCAGTGACCTACGCTATGCGGCCATAAAAGCCCTGAGTGCCTGGCCAAATACCGCTGCGGCCGAGGATTTGCTTAGGGTCGTCAGATCCACGAGCAACCGGACACATCGTATACTGGCGCTGCGGGGTTATATTGATCTGATTGATGCGGCTTCGCTGCCTGCGGCGCAGAAGCTGGAGGGCTATCAGCAGGCGATGGAACTGGCCGACCGGGATTCTGAGAAAAAGAAAGTGCTTTCCGTTCTTGCTAAACTCGATACATTGGAAGCGTTTCGGATGGCGATGTCGAAGCTGGACGAGACGTCGCTAAAAAATGAGGCGGCGCTTGCGGCGTGTGTGATTGCAGAGAAGATTTACACGACGAAAGGTCATCAAATCAAAGGTGAGCTGGAAAAGATTACCGAAGCTGATATTAGCGAATCGATAACGCAGCAAGCCCGGGAAATACTCGAGAGCATCAATAAGGTGAAATATTATGTTGTGGACTGGGAGGTTTCGGGGCCTTATATGCAGGAAGGAAAGAACTACAACGTGCTATTTGACATACCTTTTGCGCCGGAAATTAACGGCGGTAAAGGAGTGAGATGGCGGAAGATGCCCACTGGGACGGACTCGGGCTTGCCTTTTTACTTGGATATATTGAAAGCTCTTAATGGCGGCGAGCAGCGCGTGGCATACCTGCGAACGAAACTGCAATGGCCCGCCGAGCGGCAGGTAAAGCTATGGGTCGGCAGTGACGACGGGAACAAAGTATGGGTCAACGGCAAATTAGTGCATGCCAACAATGTTGCAAGGTCTTTTACGCCGGACAAGGACAGCGTTATGGTTACCCTCAAGAAGGGCGAGAATATTATTATGATGAAAATCACACAAAACAATATGCCCTGGGGGGCTTCCCTTCGCATAGAGGAACCGAGGCCGTCCAAGGTGGACAAGGGATAAGAGTCTGGAGTGATGAATAGCGATTCAGCTTTTGAGGCGGCCGGGGTGTTGGATATAAACCGATACGACCGGCCGGATATTTTCTGCGGCGGATTCCTGCGTGAGGCTCTTTCTGACTTCTGGTTGAAATTCAGTTGAAAGTTGACCTGACAATATTACAGAACTACCGCTTATAAAAGAGTTCTTCCGGCTCTTCTGCTAATTGATCTATGCCTATTTTGACAGTTACAAGCCGATCATTTCGTAGTATATTGGAGGCAGCAGGATGAAAATAGTATAATGGCTGTGTTAGAAACACTGGTGTAAACGATGACTATACGCAACAAATTATTGGTTTTACTACTGTGCATGTCCCTTATTCCAGTAGCAGCATATTTTATTCTCGATATTTCGTTCTCCCGTATTGTCAGAGGTCGGGTTCAAAAAACTCTGCGGTCGGCTTTGGAGGAAAGGGCCCATGACTCCTTGATCGAAACCATTGGTAACTATGAAGAAAAGCTCAAGATGTCCGCTCAAGCGGTTCGTTATGGTTTGCGACATTACGCCGATCAAGTTCAGCGAATCCTCTGGTCCGTAAATATTGAAACTGAGCATGTGTCTGAGCCACGTTATCTCGTTAGGCCGTCATCAGAAGATATATCACAAGAGGCTCACAAATACAAATTTATGAACGTCTCCGACAGCGGGGAGTACACCATTGATTTTGCCTCACAGTTTATTCATGCTATAGGTAAAGAGTCTTGCGACCCTTTAAAGGCCCAATTGCCGCAACTGACCAAAACATGCAGAGAGATTTATTCTATTAATCCTGAAACAAAGCTGTGGATTTATACTATCATAGCGGAGGGGACAGTTGCATTGTATCCTTCTCCCGGATTGTGGCCTTATAAAGAAGGATATGATTTCCGTAATCAATCCTGGTATATTAACGCCAAGACTAACAGACAGCTTACTCCAACTCCTCGTATCGAACCACTCACCGGCAAGACCGTCATGACTGTCGCCATGCCGCTGTTTCAAAAAGATTCTTCTTTTGCCGGTGTCATTGCAATGGACATCGATCTTTCCAGTATGCTGGACAGAATACAAATCCATCAACAGTGGCAAGAAGGGGCCTGGAAACTACTTATAAAACTACCTGAAGCAGAGAAATGGCAGGTGGATGACGTCAATGTAATCTGCTGCACTACATTCCTGCAAAGCCAGGAAAGTCCCGGCAAACCCTCGAGACTCGTGGATATCTGTGATGCTCAAAGTATCAAAGAAATGATCGAAGCTTCCCAACAAGGAAAAGCGGGCCTTATGCGCTGGCCTTATAATGGTGTTGATTCTCTTTGGGTATACGGCTCTTCGCAACCGGGAGGTGGGTTTCCCATCTTAGTCATACCCCATCAGCGAATCGTGGAACAAGCAGATAATGCTCAGAGAATGCTCTTCCGAGACAATATCCGTACAATACAGATAGCCACTGTCCTGATTTTCGCCGTAATCGTAGCAGCCGTCCTTCTTGCTGTGATGCGGGCCCGTAATGTCACTGTGCCTATCACTCATCTTGCCGACGCTGCCGGGAGACTTGCCGGGGGTGATTTTGATGTCAAGGTAAGCATCACGACCAACGATGAGCTTCAGCAGCTTGGTGATGTCTTCAATCAGGTCGGCCCCGGACTTAAGGAGCGGCAGAAAATCAAGCAGTCTCTCGAATTAGCTCGACAGATTCAGCAACACTTTTTGCCCACGGAAATCCCTGAACTTGACAATTTTCAGGTCGCCGGAGTTTGCAGGTATTGTGATGAGACCGGCGGCGATTATTACGACATAATCGATCTTAGGGCCGTAGCTCCCGGTCGAATCGGCCTTGTTCTTGGGGACGTATCCGGCCACGGGATTCCGGCCGCCATGCTGATGATTTCTGCAGGCAGTATTCTACGCAACAACGCCTCATATCACGGCGATAATCTGTCAGCAGCCATCTCTGAGCTGAATAGTCACCTCGTCAAAAATTCTGAACAGGGTAAGTTCATGACACTTTTCTACGGTTTTCTAAATGACGGAGAGAAAACGCTGAAATGGGCATCCGCAGGCCATGATCCGGCTATCTGGTATAATGCAGAATCCACGGAATTCAGCGAACTGAAAAATACCGGCATGGCTCTCGGTATCATGGACGATACAGAATTCGGCCAGGATGGCCCTATCAATTTACAGCCCAGCGATATTGTTCTAATAGGTACTGATGGTATTTGGGAAGCACAGAATGCTTCCGGCAATATATATGGCAAAAAACGACTTTGCGATCTCATCGTTTTGCACAAAGACGAAACCGCTCAACAAATTGCCTCTTCTGTTGTAAAGTCGGTTTTAGAATTTTGTTCTGATGCTGCTCCAACAGATGATATAACATTGCTTGTAACTAAATGCGTATGTTGATTTGTATGTCTTTTCAATTACCATGCGGCAGAGTCATAAACCAGGTGATAAGGAAAACCTTTGCACAGAAAAGATATATTTTTTAGAATGGGCGTTGTTGTTTGTGGCTGGAGACAATTTCTAAACAATCTAGAGTATGCCGGCACTGCAGCGATTCAAAGAATATTATCAGAGAGGCTGTGCTACAAACGGGGACTGGTATGAAGGCAAAGAAGAAAAAGAAACGCAGGCGCATAGTAAGGATTCTCCTGGTTCTGCTGTTGTTGGCAGTGGTGGGATTGTCCATCCTCTTATATGGCCCGGTGAAAACGCTGGCATCGCTGGAAAAAGTGGACGACTTTCCGCTTTACGTGATGCGATACCAGGGCACATACTTCTTTGACTTATTCGCCGAGGAAGGCACGGACTGGCCCTTATATCGAAAAATCTATGAGAAGGTCAATCCGGATGCATGTACGAGCTTTGCGGCTTTGAATCCAGAGAGTGACAGAGTTTTCGGTCGAAACTTTGACTGGAGACACCGGGCATCTTTATTGTTGTTTACCGACCCTCCTAATGGGTACGCCTCCGTTTCTATGGTGGACCTGTTCTATTTAGGATATGAAGGTATGCAGGAGATCCCATGGGCCAACCGACTCAATCTTCTGGGTGCGCCATATGCAACTATAGACGGGATGAATGAGTGCGGTGTAGCTATAGGACAAAACGCAGTGCCCAAGCGGGAAGTTTCTAAAGATCCCAACAAGCCAACACTGCTCAACAGCCAATTGCTGCGCCTCGTGCTTGATTATGCAAAGGACGTAAACGAGGCAATCAGTCTGATTGGCCAGTACAATGCCGAGTTTCTGCTTCCCGTACATTTTCATATCGCCGATGCATCAGGAAAGTCGGCAATTGTAGAGTATACAAATGACAAGATTGTTGTGGTCCGCGAAGAGAATCCCTGGCAAGTCTCCACGAATTATCTGATTTCAGAGGAGAACAAGCCTGACTGCTGGAGATATAAACTGGTCAGTGAATCACTGAGTAAGGCCGATGGAATAATTCCGCAAGATGAAGCTATGCGTTTGTTGAGCAGGGCAAAGCAGGACAGCACTGTCTGGTCGGTCGTCTATAATCTGAATACGGGCCTGGTCCAATTAGCTATGGGAAAAGATTACGAGAATGTGCATGGCTTCAAACTTGAGATGAAGAATAATTAACGAGAAAAGATAGCGCATACGTGTAGAAGAGATTTTGGATTTTAATTATCTAAGGAAAGGATAAGTCATGAAAATAGTGAGACATATAGGGTCTTTAGCGTTTGTTGCAGGTCTGTTTACTGTGGTCTTTGCAGGGGTACCCTGGCACGTTATGACTGCCGATGACCCGGTGGTTCCGTGGTGGCTGCGTATAGCGGTTTTCTGTCTTTTGGGCGGAATCCTTGTGGTCCTTGTGTCATTGGCTTTAGAACAAAAGATATCTAAGAAACCAGCGGAGGCGCCAGTGGATACAGAGCCCGGCTCCCGGGTTTTGCTGTTGAACTCGGCGGAAGTACCCGGGCGAGCGACACGTGAGGTATTAGGTCTTGTGCAGGGACATACGGTATATGCTATCTGGCTTGGCAAAGACCTATCGGCGATAGTGAGGTTGATTCTTGGCGGCGAACTGACTGAATACACGGAGATGATGGGAAGGGCGAGGACAACAGC
>JAUWLI010000143.1 GCA_030613765.1 Phycisphaerae bacterium | reverse complement strand
CTCTTGATGAAGGCTTGGTCTCAGCCACAACCGGACAATCCGGATCTTCGCAAAAGCGAGATTGGTGTATGGGGCCAGTGATATTACTGTAGGACATAAAGCACAGGACTCATCCATAATTTTATCTTTTATGTTGCACTTGAGAGACAAAAAAGGGCATTTTTTTTGCTTGCGGTGAGGATGGTTTTGTGGTAAAATAACATTGGTTTATATTAAATCGCCTCAAAGGCACATTGAAGGAGTATCATTATGTTCAGGCGAAAGGCATTTACTTTAGTAGAACTTTTGGTGGTAATTGCCATTATTGCACTGCTGATGGCAATACTGATGCCGGCATTGGAACGGGCCCGGGAGCAGGGCATGCGCGTTGTTTGCCTAAACAACCTTAGGCAATTGGTGCTTGCGTGGAATTTGTATGCGGATGAAAACGACGGCAGGATTGTCCGCGGCGATATACGCGAGCACGATGGCCTGCATCCTAATGAGATTCCCTGGGTAGAGTTAGACTGGCCCGCAGCGAGTCTCACCGACGATGAGATGATACAAGCTATCAAAAAGGGCTCTTTGTATCATTACACCAAGAGCATAAAACTTTACAAGTGCCCGAACGCTTTAATTCATGAGTGGCGGACGTACTCTGCAGTTGATGCCATGAATACTGCCAAATACGATAACGGACCGATGCTCAAACACAGGACGGAGATTCGCAATCCAACCAAGAGGATTGTTTTCATTGAAAACAGCGGGGCCACTCCCATGGGTGGCTGGAGCATATATTACAGGAGGCCGGCCTGGCGGGACGAACCTCCCGTACGACATGGTGATGGCGGGACCCTGGGCTTTGCAGATGGGCACAGCGAGTACTGGAAATGCAAGGACCCTCTTACGCCTAAATGCAATGAGTTCAACACCGGAATATGGAAGGCTATAGATTTTCCGAATAGCCTGGATATACCCAGGATGCAAAGGGGTGTTTGGGGTGAATTAGGGTATGGCGGCATGGGGGGAATGGGGCCTTAAGCCATACTACTTCGCCGCCACCGTAGCGTGATTCTTTGTCCTCATTGATAAAATGTGACCGTCAAATAAGAAAAACCCAGCCGGAAGGCTGGGCTTTTTATTGGTATACGGTTGAGACCAAATCGGCGCTGCTAATAGATAATCGCGGTCGCTTCTTCAATCTTTTTGATAATTTCATCGATATCGTCAGAATGAGATATGGAGCCGTCAAAGCCCTTCTGCAACAATGCGGCCGACTCAGAGTCGCTTAACTGGTTCGCAATGGCTATAATTTTGATGGTCTGCAAATCCTCATCGGCCCGGATGCTTGTGCAAATACTTGCTGCATCTATGCCTTCAGCAAGGAGGCTTACCAGGAGAACATGTGGCGCAAATTTCTGAGCGATTGTGCCGGTCTCAAAATTGCTGCTTGCTGTTTGCACCTCGTAATCGGCCTTGGTTTGCAAGGTATCAGCCAGGGTCGAGGCTGCACTGTTGTTGCTGTTGACTATAAGGACCCTGATTTTACCGACTGGAAGTGTTGGCGCAGGCATATTATTCGCTTTCATAAAGCGAATCAGCTCGCTAACTGGTATTCGTCGATCCTTGCTGCCGGGTATGCGATAACCCTTCAATTGGCCGGTATCAAACCACTTTGAGACTGTTCGCGGAGCGACGTTACAAATCTTGGCCACATCACCTGTCGTCAGTACATTTTTTCCTTTTGCCATTTTTAGCCCTCAACTCTGCATTTACACCGCTTCTGTAATCGGCCTTAAATCGAGAGGTGTTTAATATAGAAATCGTAATTTCGCTTAGCGGCATATAATCGGTTGTCTCTACAACACCACGTCCCATAAGTGCTTATGTTTTCTATAGAAAGAGGCGGCCTCGTAGACTAAAGGCAGCTTTGCTTAAATTGGCACGGGCGGCTTGTAAAAATATCTTTGATTTATTGGGCGTAAGCAGTATAATTTTGTCTTCTGATTTAGCTCTGCGTTTTTTGATGAGGATCTTTCCTGATGCGTGTATTTTTGTCTCGGCCGGATATCACCGAAAAAGAAATCGAGGCTGTCTGTGAAGTGCTTCGCAGTCCCAACCTTTCGCTGGGTCCCAAACTGGGTGAATTTGAGGATGCTTTCGCTCAATACATCGGCCTGAAGCGGGCTGTGGCTGTCAATAGCGGAACCAGTGGCTTGTTTTTGTGTATGTCGGCAATGGGGATTGGACCGGATGATGAGGTCATTACTACGCCATTTACTTTCATTGCTTCTGCAACCCCTGTTATGATGGCCGGCGCCAGGCCGGTCTTCGTCGATATTGACCCGCTAAGTTTGAATATCGACGCTGCAAAAATCGAATCCAGGATTACCGACAGGACAAAAGCCATTTTGCCCGTAGAGGTTTTCGGCAATCCCGCTGGTATGGATAAGGTCTGTGAAATCGCTCAAAAACACAATCTGAGGGTGGTTGAGGACAGTTGTGAAGCGCTGGGCTCTACATTGAACGGGAAAAAGGCGGGGACATTTGGCACGATGAGCGTATTCGGCTTTTATCCCAATAAGCAGATAACCACCGGCGAGGGCGGAATGATTTTGAGCGACGACGATGATTTGGCGGATATGTGCGTATCACTTCGCAATCAGGGCAGGGCCAAAGACAGTGCCTGGCTAAGCCACGAACGGCTGGGCTATAACTATCGACTCAGCGACATCAATTGTGCCCTCGGCATTGTGCAGCTTTCAAGAATAGAGCAATTCAAGGCCAAACGCCGGCAGGTAGCAAAATGGTATCAGGAAATGTTAGCTGACGACGACAGATTGATAGTGCCCGTGGAGCCGGATGACTGCGATATAAGCTGGTTTGTCTTTGTGGTACGGCTGGCAGAGGGCTTTACCCGCCCCCAGCGTGATGGGATTTTAGAAGCAATGATAGAACGAAACATTCAGGTCAGCAATTATTTTTCGCCTGTACATCTGCAACCGTTTATGGTTGAGCAGTTCGGCTATAAGCAAGGCGATTTTCCCGTTGCCGAATCCGTGTCTGAGAGCACTATTGCTTTGCCTTTTTATAATAATCTGACTCAGGATGAGGTTGCGATTGTCTGCAAAACATTGAAAGAAATTTTAGATAAAAATTTGTCCGCCGGTTAGCCGATCCTGTAAGGGGCCCTATACCGCTGATTTTACAGTGAGTATTGGGGATAAATAAGATTTGTTACATTATATTATTTGGCATATTGGATTTTTAATCTTAAAATTTATTTGAGGGAGACATCAGGGCTGAGAGTGGAACGGCCTATAAAAGTATTTCTTTGGAAGGGAGAAACTTTTAATGAGATGGAGAGGCAAACTTGTATTCATGCTGATAGTCTATTTTGCCGGTTTCGCGACCGCAATCTATACTTTGGCGCCTGTGCCTGAAAATCAAGCCAGTCAGTTTCGCGAAAACAGTGTTAAATACTCCGCTTTAAAATCAGACGAATTCGCACAATCTTTTAACACTGGGATGCACAAATGTCTTGATTTTAGCAAAGATTTCGCCTGTCGCATGGGTAAATACCTAAAACAGAAGTTCGATGACAGGCAATCTCGAGCCAAAAGCTAAACAGCGACAAAGCTATTTTAAATTGCTAACGTTTACACGAAATGTAGCTCTTTGAGGAGGGGGTCTATATGTAACATTTTGGGGCCGTGGGTCGTCAGGCCCACGGCTTTCAAAATATCAATCACGACGACTTATAACAACCTCCTGTCAACAATCACAATTTCACTTTCACTGTTTGTCTCTCCCCTGGCATTATCGACTGCACGTTCTTCAAGGTCTTCATCTTTCCGGTGTCCTGTTCACCTACCTTGACGGTATACGTGCCGGCCTTGAATACCTTCGGTTGAAACGAAGTTCCTTTGATGCGAACAGTATAGACGATTTCGCCATTGGCTTCATCAATCACCTGTACAACCGGATCTTTCATGCCGCTGACCTTTATCTTCGGCAAATAGGCCACAGCCTTGCGCCCGTAGTTGTCCTGCTGCTTGATAGTCCTGGGCCAGCCGGGATATTGCTTAACGGCCGTATCTGTAATATCTACGTTTCTTGGCCAGCATTCGACTGTAATTTCCCTTCTCTTTTTATTGAATTTGACGACTCCGAAACCGGCGGATCTGGTGGTCAGCTTATCGTGATTTTCCATTTCTCCGGGATTTGCAACGGCCAGCATGGTGACCTTGTTTCCGAATCCATCGAGGAATTCGCCCAGGTATTCCGGCATTGCCTCCTCGCGGTTCTTTCCCGGTTCGAGAGGAGCCCACCAGCGCAAGTAGAGATTAGCAATAGACGGTACACAGAACGAGTAGCCCGAGTCGTTCCATTGGTCAACGCCGTGGTGGACAATGGTGCCCAGATGCTGGTCGCCTGCGAGCATAAATGCGAATCCCTTACGGAACTCCTTTATCGCCTTGTTTCGTCCGGTCTGGGGCCAGCCGTTGGAATCCAGGTCAGCGTGTAACCGATTTTTCCGACTGCCGTGCAGGTGCGCTCCGCCGCAGAAAATCGTTTGAGAAAGGACACATTTCATATCCGAACCACGCCAGTCGGCCGCCCATTCACTGAGGAACTTGAGCTGCCGCTCCCCGAGTAATTTGGCACCGGGAACATCTACGCTCTTAGGATCGTAATTGGGATTTCTAATATGGTCCGGCCGGGGCCCCTGCTTCGGAACAAGCCCCTGTGGGCCTGATTTGAACTTGCGGTCCTCAATGATGGCAAAGCTTACCCCCCCTACCGTCAGTGAAGTGTAGTATACCCCGATGCCCCGCTGTATTGGGGTCGGGTCATAAGGGTCAGGAAGGTGACTGGTCTGTGCACGCTCGACCATTTTCACGTATTCGACAGGGGCAGCATATCCTCCATCATGACCGGCCCGAGTGTTTGATACCTTGCCTCCCGCTCCCCACAAATTAGCCTGACCGACATCATGGTCGTCGGGTATCGTGACCGTGGGGATGTTGCGAATGATTTCTCCGAAGTCTCTGCCGAACTTAAGCCAGGAAGCGTAATGCCTGTTGTGGTCATAGACCTGGTCTCCGGAAAAAAACAAAAGGTCGGGTTTCAACTTTTTGATATTCGCAACTATATCAGTTTTAGGTATGTCTCCACCGTGCCCGGGATTAATCGAGTTGCCCGTGAACGCAGCCACGACGATCGTATCCTTATCGACAGGGTCTTTGCGGATTGTCCCCGTATAATAGGCGTTCTTGCCGTGAACGACGCGGTAGTCAATATCTTTTGTGGAGTCCCAGTTCTCAACCCGAAAAATCGCCGTCCAGCCATCCTCGATTACCTGAGTTTTGGCTATTCGCCTCCACTTTCTCCCCTTTTTAATCTCCAGCCGAACATTCCTGTCCTCACCTTCCTTTAGCGGATATAACTGCGCCGTCATCTTCAGAATGTCGTCGTGGACGGTGTACAGCGCAAAACAAATAACCTTATCTCTGGACACTTCGGGGATATTCAAGTCCTTGGCAATGACGATATTCAGCAGCAAGGTGGTCACCATTATTACGGCATGGACTTTTACATTCATTAACTTCATGTTTTGCTCCTTGTCAATTAGGCTTTATCGGGACAGATTCAAAGAATCAACGTTTTTATTATTGCTGATAATATGCCATAAATCACTGAGTAATTCAAGCCCAACTTTACAGCTTACTCTTCTCATCGACAGCGGACAAAAACGTGGCAAAAAAAAACAGAAATGGTATCATTATTTGCTTCGACAGTAGGTTTATAAATGAGAACAACAATGGGTCTGTACGGTTTGATATTTGATGTTGACGGCGTGATTGCCGATACTGAGGCGGTCAACGCAAGGGCTTCTATCAAGGTTTTTGAGGATTTATTTGGCATTAAAGGCGTTAAACGCCAGGATTTCGAGGCCGGTCTCGGACGAGGAGCGGCAGAATATGTCAAGGCCGCTGCCGGAATTCACGGCCTGGAACTGACCGAGGAACAAATCGAAAAGGCAACCCAATTTCGCCAAGAATATTTCCTCAACATCCTAAGCCAGGAACCTCTGCCTGCCTTCCCCGGCGTGTTGGAATTGATAGAGCAAGCAATGCAAAGAGAAGATTTTCGAGTGGCTATCGCAACATCCAGCACACTTGAAAAATCCCGAGCTGTTTTGGAATCGGCCAAGATACCTTTTCAGAAGATGGTTTATATCACCGGCAATGACGTTAAGAACAAAAAGCCTCACCCCGAGCTTTTTCTGCTCGCCGCCAAGCGTATGGGCATAGAACCTGCCAATTGCGTTGTAATCGAAGATGCTCCCAACGGTGTACAGGCCGCCAAGGCCGCCGGTGCAAAATGTATCGCCGTAACAAACTCCACAGATGCTGCTAAACTCTCCGAAGCTGATTTAGCCTGCGATTCTCTCGAACAAATTAATATTCATACGGTTACTGAGCTGATTCAAACAAAATAAACTGTTGTAATCAGTCTGGAGCAGATAAATCTATCACCCTTACAGACGCCAGCTTATGCTCAATAATCTCTGTAGCCAGATTGTTCCATCTCTTGCAGCCATCGAGCACAACACTATCACTGCTGGCTACAATAAGGTCGGTTTTTTTCAGCTCCGCATCAGGGCTCAGGAGAAGCTCAATCTCCCAGTTCCAATTATATTCCCGAGCCAGTTTGCCAATCAGCGTCTTCAATCGCCCGCTGTTTGAGACCGGACTATCCAGCAGCCACAGCACCCTGGCTGTGCCAATTTCTTTCAGAAATTCGCCTACAAGCTGCAAAGCCGGTATTGTTTCGGTGACTTTACGATATGTGCCGTGTACGCTTGCCAGGTCCCGAAAGCAGCCATCTCGGCCCTTAAAAACACAGGCATCGCTCATCGCTGCTTCGATGGTTATTAAGACATTATAGCCGTCGATAGCAATCCCCTGACCTGCAAGATTTTTTATTGTAACACAGCGCTGATTTCGAGAGGCCAGATGCTGGTCGGAGCAGGCGCTGCGCATAACGGCCAATCTCTGCCTTTCTGTAAGTGAGAACTTATCGCAGACTAATTTAAGTGCACTTTTTTCGGCATAGCCTTTTGTCAGCAAAAGGGAAAAATCAGCAACAGCCAATTTCAGGTCGCCAATTGCCTTGGGCGCAAACAATTTTGCGTCCGCCGGGTGCGGCCCTCGATGACTTCGCTTGTCGGGCATAATTCGTATCTCGTATTGCGTATTGCGTATTGCGTACTGCGTACCGCGTAATATGTTAACGCCAACACTGAAATTTGCAAGTAATGTCAAAAACAAATTGACTTAATCCTCTATCGGT
>JAUWLI010000261.1 GCA_030613765.1 Phycisphaerae bacterium | reverse complement strand
CTGTTGGAGTTCGCTATCTTGTAACGGCCGGGACAGGAACAGATTATATTCGCGATCCGCAAGAGTAATCTCGTCAACCGAACCGGAAAGAACAAGGTTGCCAAGGTTCAATATCGCAACATGGTCACAAAGTTCCTGTATCTCATCGAGATTGTGGGAGCTGACTATGATAGTAGCGCTTTGTTGTAATTGCTTGACCAGATCACGAATCTGACGCGCGCTGGCAGGATCGAGCCCGGCTGTAGGTTCATCAAGAAGGATAACTTCCGGAGACCCAAGAAAAGCCTGAGCAATTTCCAAACGTTTAACCATACCGTGAGATAAACTGCCCACACGCCTTTTAGCAAACGACTGCAGACCGACCAGCTCAAGACTTTGCAGGACCTCTTCCCGGGCCTGCTGCTTTGTACGACCGGCCAGTAATCGAAAAAAAACGAGTTGTTCCAGAATCGGCACATTGCGCTGGAACTGAGCATCCTGTGGCAGAATACTCAGACGTCCCCGCAAACGACAAATCTCTCGCGTATCAATCCCGAGGACCTCAATTGTTCCGGCATCCGCCTTTAGGAAGTCTGCGATAATGGAAAAAAGAGTCGTCTTGCCCGCACCGTTGGGGCCGAGTAAGCCAAAAATGGAATGCGACGGAACCTCAAAGGATACATCACTAAGTGCCTGAATCCGTCCAAATCGCTTTGACAATCCGTTTATAGATACAACATTCGTCATTTTAAAACCTATAGATCACGCCGCTCAAAGAGGAAATACCCCAGCATCAGAAAAAAACCCGCATAAATCAGACATGCTAAAGCCGCACCAAGCCAATGGATCGTCGCCGGATGGAGCAGATTATTTTGCCATCCCCACGGTAAAGCATACATGAGATATTTCGCCGGCTTCCATGCAAGCTTGCCCAGCCCACCTAAAAGCAAGACACCGACGATCACCACCTTTGCTAAGACCAGAGAAAGAAACGGTGAATCCACTGATGCAGATATCAGCGAACAAACCGCGATGTACGGGACCATAAGAATCGACAAAGCCAGAAAACCGTGTGCCGCCCAACCTGCCAGGTCCAGCGCAGGATAGAGTCTGGTTTTCATACCGAGATAAAACGTAATCGTAACAACAATAATGGCCATGACCGCGGTAGAAAAAATGACCGTTCCCAGAAAACGACCGAAATAAATGCTGCTCCGTTCGGTTCTCAACAGAAGATAACGCAGGCCATGGTTCTGCATATCCCCGCTGACCTGATCATAAGCCAGGAACGAAATCACGAAAGGCATGCCGAATAGTAGAACCAGAAAAATCGCTGATAATAGAGCAGGCCTTTTCTCAAGCAGAAAACTCGTCCAGGGGTCGAAACCACTGCCGCTTTTTCCCGCCCCTGCTGACTTCTGAGTATCCGGATAGCGGGGCTGAAATGCTGAACTTTCTTCTGCGATTTGCCTAAGTGATTTTATTCCCAAAACAAATTGGATAATCGGTTGGCCTAAATCGATAATTGTATTGCTGATGACCTGAGGATCAGTTTTGCCCATTTCACGCTTTTGTTGGGTTATTACTTGCTCCACAGGCATGATTATTATATGAGCAACGGACAGACCAAAGATCAGCGCAATCATAAGATAGACCAGTCCCGAACCACTCCGCACCGCATAACGGCTCCAGTACAGGCTGATAAGGCGAACATGATCGATAGTTAGTGTTTTCAGTTTCATTTCACTTCCAATCCCAACATGGACAACGACCGGACAATCATCCGGCTCAGTTGGTCAGGTCATCCCTGAAAGTCGTATTGAGCAGAATAAGTGTAAGCACCGGATATATCAGGCCGATGATCGAGCCGATATTGAAACCTCCACCAAGTTCGGACGCAAACATCATTCCGGAGACAACGCTGCTGACAATAGCCATGACTGCATAAATATTGCCCATGGTCCGCCCAAGAAATTTCTTTTGTTTCAGATAACCTATACCTGATAAGAGCAATAGAACATTGGATACCAGGGAAAGGGCAAAGATAAAAATAAGCATGGGTAGCCCCAGATTTTGTAAAGCCTCAATCTGGACTCTTTGAGCTTCCTGCATCTGATCAGTCGGTATTTTACTAATGAAAGCAAAAAAAGGGATCATGATAAGAAGGCCTATAAAACCAAAGCCGGAAAATACAAAATTTATCACTGCAAGCGCCGTCAAACCACCGGGCCGTTTTTCTTCACTCATTGTTCTCTCCTTTATTTTAATCTGATCATCTTTTACTTCTCTGTTACCCCACTCTCAAACAATTCCATGCTTCTTTTAAGATTTTATTCATTTATATAAGATTCCTTATGTACTGTCAAAGGTGAATTTTGGAAGATATGGTATAAAAAAACGGGACAGGCTTTAATCTTTGCCCAAATCCGGAAAACAGGGACAGTTCTTTATCTAAATCCTGTGCCGGGCTATTCAGATTGCTACTACATGGCCAGGTCTCTTGGTTTGTCTACACGCAATATTCGTTTGCTATTGGCATGTCCTACTTATTCGTATCGTAGAACCGCACAACTTGTTGTCTTACAGTACCGTTCGCCATAAAGTCACAGATCACGTAGTGGTGCACGCTTCCGAGAGGCCCGAATCGGTCGTGTAACGTTGCTCCGCCGCCACCACTGACCGTGTAGTTGACTCCATTATAGCGAGCAGTCGAATAGGCGTGGATGTGACCTACGTACACCTCGCTTACGTTGTGCTTTCCCATCAGGTCAGTGAAATCCTTCGACTCTTGTGTGCCCAAAGCGTGATAGGACCACTTCTTGATGTTCTTCGGGGGCTTGTGGGCCGCCACGTATTTACGATACCCATCGGGAGTTCCAATCAGAGTTTTGTCCAGCCATTTGAGGGTATCTTCGTACTTCTGAACTTTAGTAACGTTGTCGGTGAAGATAAAACGGGCTTTGCCGTAGTCAAAATAATAGTTCAGGGCCTTCTCTCCGAATAGATAACGATACTCCCTGGCCTTACTGTCGGTACTATCGTCGTGATTGCCAATCGCTACGAAAAACGGGATGTCCGTCGCGAGAACGGCAGGAATGTAATAATCTCGATATTGTTGGGCGTATCCATTCTCTACGATGTCGCCGACAAGGATGACGAAAGCCGGCTTCGGAACAAGCTTATCGATATGTTTTACGATGTTTGGCCAAAGTTGCGGGTGTGAACGGTTGTCCCCCATCACGATGTACCGAAAGCATCCACCGGCCTTTGTGGGCCCTTTGCCAAGTTTGCTTATCTGATTTTCGAAATTGAACCGCTCACGATACGGGCCCAGGCTCTCTTTTAACAGTTTTTTAAACTCTCTTTCATCGCGAGGTGGTTTGGGGGCCTTGTCTTTGTATGAAAGTCGAGCTTTTTTCTCGGGAGCAGAGGCATCATAAAAGTCATTGCCGGCCGGGCCGACTTCAACACGCCAACCGTCGGCCGTGTCTGGAATAACGCTGCCTGCCGAAACGGTATGCAGCACAAAACACAGAGCCAGTGCCGCTGCAATAAATCTCCATTTCGAAACCTCACCGCTACTTATAGAACTGATTAGTCCTTTATCAGCTGCAGATGAACGATGCCGATGTAAAGTAATATTTTTTCCGTAGATTCTGTTGCGCTTCAAAAAGAGCGGTTTGCTCTTCACGTTCATATATCCTTTGCGTTTTCCCATTTTCCCGTTGTTTCCAAAAACATGCCGAAGAAGAGTTGTTGTCAACTGAGTGTCGTTTTAGCCGGGATTTACCATATACATTCCACTGAAGCAATCCTGTACACTTCAAGTCCTATCATACCAGGATTTCATCTCATTGTCACGTACTTCCCGACAGGTTCAGCATGTTATGTTGCAAAAAAATAAAAATAAATCTAAAAAATCAAAATTTCTCATCAACATTTGGCTTCGGTAAAACGGCATAGTAAATAAATAGCCATATTTCCAGGGAAAAGTATTGTTTTGCCCGCCGAAGTTGGTTCTGGGTCAACAAAGGGCAAAAGAAAGGAGTTTTTATGCACCGTGACCATAATATCTTTGCCAGGGCAATTCAAGAAAAGAAAAAAGTCGAATTGACCTTTTGTGGAAGTGAGAGTAGCGATACCAAAGAGGGGCTCTTTGGCCCCATTTTCTATAGTGACTCCCGTGTTGGGAGCAATTCAGATCGCTACTACCTTTGGGATTTCGATAGTGAAGCCGACAACCATTTCATGGGTTTACTGCCATCTCGAATAGCGAGCATGAAGTTGGCCAAGGAATCCTTTGACCCCGTTGAGTTCTTCACATCAAAGAGAGCGATTACGATCGAAAAGACTCAGTCTGAAACCGAACGCCGTAGTAGTGAGGAAGACCATCGTAGTGGGGTAGATAGGCAATGTAGTACAGCCCCTTACGATGGCCCGGAACGCCGAAGCGGTAAAGACCGACGCAGTCTGCCTGAGAGATGAAGTGGAACAGATAGAAAGAAGAGTGCCTGACGTTTCCCTCTGGCTATCACCGCACACAGGCCGAGCAGTAAGAGTGTTACATTCACTACATAGTATTGCATAAGCTTGTATGCGAGTCTCCTTAACGTTGGTCTTCGTCTTTAGCTCACATACTCCAACAGTTTACGGTTTTGTTCATATCCCGG
>JAUWLI010000116.1 GCA_030613765.1 Phycisphaerae bacterium | reverse complement strand
GAACATAACTTATAGGGGATAGTTTTTCCTGCCCGTCGTTAACGGCAGGTTCTGTTGTCGTCCGCTATACGCTTTCAATATCTGAATAGTAATGCATATTAGCGAATTTCAAAGTATAATTTCCAAAAAATACGGAAAGCGGGACCGGCAGAGGGGAACCCCTGCCACCTTTATGTGGTTTATTGAAGAAGTCGGTGAGCTTGCCACCGCCCTGGCTTCTAACGACCAAAACAACAAAGAGGAAGAATTTGCCGACGTTTTTGCCTGGCTCTGCACCCTGGCAAACATATCAGATGTGGATTTGGAAAAGGCCTGTGATAAGTACACGGGTAAAAGCGTCAAAGGCTTCAAACCCAAATAGCAAATAGCATCGTTGGTCTATTCACTAAGCCCTATACGCTATTCTTGTCCTCTGCCACCTGTTTCTCATCGCCAACTTCATCCGGATGCTGAATCCCTTTACCCGCATTAGCCGCTAACAACGCCCGGTAGAAACACCACGCCAAACCGCCGATGATGATTAGAAAAACCACCGCAAGGATTATATACGAAACTCCGCTCAACTTGTCCCGAATAGGCATTGTTTCTTCACTGATTTTCACCCCACCCTTCAGGCCAAGCAGTATCACCGCGATAAACGCGCTCACATCCATCGTTGCCAATATCCCCGCCCATCGCGCAAACCATGACACTTGACTACTGGATGTATTATGCTTGTCCACAAGATGATTGCTGAGCCCCATTGCAACAATCCCGACCGCCATCAATAACCAGAACACCGGATTCGCCAGCTCACTCTCAGCCGCTTCCGGGATTGAGGAACCAAGCAAAATAACCAGCAAACCGGCAGCCGGAATTAACGCCAGTAAAAATGCCAGCACGCCGCCACGACTGCCCCTGGTACCAAAATCCGTCTCTTCATGGCTTTGCAGCTCAACATCACGCCGGCCTCTGACCAAACTCAAAATGACCGCAAAGACAGGTACAAGCGCCACAATAAACAGCCCCACGCAGTTTGGCAGCTTCCACTCACCTCCCGGAGTCCTCAGGAAACCACCCTCACTGTCGTAAATATTTAGCCTGCCCTCCTCTTTCATGATAAGGTACTTGTTCTCCTCATCAGTAATCTGCCAGCTCAAACCCGCCTGTTCAACCGAAAAAGTCGCCTGTTGCGAAATTACACATCCCTTATCTTCAAACTCCTTCCCCAGCTCTTCAGAAATCACGCTTTCATCCAGGGAACTCTGATATTCTGTCTCAATCCTGAACAGAAATCCGCTGCTGATATCGTCAAAAAGCTGCCAGAAGAAAAGCGTTCCGAGCAATATCGGAATCACCAGGCGAATCAGATAATCCCACCATCTGCCCAACTGCCAGTCGCTGCGGCTGTTAGCATGACGCCTCAACGTACCAACTCGCCACAGCCAACCTATAACAACGCATTCCAGCAAACCCATAAACGCGATGCCCCACGTCCCGTTCACGAATCCGTCGATAGTACCAAGCCAGTTAAATCCCGCCTTCGTCACAAACAACAAACCGAAAGTAAAGCCAACCACGGTCAGCAATGGAAGAATAATGCTCCTCCGCCAGCCTGTCTTGTCGACAATACTGGCAAGAATGGATTCGGTCATCGAAAACGCCGAATCAAGGCCCAGCGTAACAAGGGCAAAGAAGAAAATAAAGCTGAACCACGCCGAATATGGAAGCTGCGCCAACGCATAAGGAAACGCCACAAATGCAAGAGAAGGTCCCGACTCGGCCACCTTCTCCACTGTCACAGCATTGCCTGCCTGCTGAGTCACGAATGCCATCCCACCCAACGTAGCGAAAACCGCCAGGCCCGCAACAAAACTCGTCGCAAAATCAGCTATGCTGATAATAGCAGCATTGTTGTTCAAATCGCTTTTCCGGTGTAGAAAGCTCGAGTAAGTTATCATAATACCGTAAGCAAGACTCAACGAAAAGAATACCTGGCCGAACGCATAACGCCATGTAATAGGTTTGTAAAGCTCCGACCACACAGGATCCAGGTAATAAACCAGCCCTTGCATACTGCCCTCAAGCGTCAGACCTCGCACTGCAAGGATAAGCAGCATCAGCCACGGAAGCGGAACGGTCAGCCAAACAATTTTGCCGACCAAACGCACCCCTTTGAATATACAAAAGTACATCGCCACCCATGTAATCACTAAAGGCAGCACAATGTTACTACGGATAGAACCAAGGTAGAAACGAGCGTCCTCAATGTCAACTTTACCCAGATATGTATCGTTAAAGAATTGCTTGGCGTTCTCAACGCCTTGAATCCCCACCCCCGCCCACGGCAGCTCTCCACCGTTAAAAATGCCGACTATGCTGTACCACAAAAAGCTGAAACAATAAGCCAGAATCACAGGATAATAAGTCACTATCACAAAGGACAACACAATCCCCCACCAGCCAACAAACTCAAAACGCTTGTGACCACGTTTGAATGCGTCCGGTGCCGCTCGCTGGGTATAATGGCCGATACTGAACTCTAAAACCATCACGGGAATACCGACCACAACAAGGGCCAATATGTAAGGGATCAAAAACGCACCGCCCCCATAGCTGTAAAGTTTATATGGAAATCCCCACAGATTACCCAAACCTACCGCCGAACCTACCGCCGCAAGTACAAATCCGCCTCGCGTTCCCCAGCTCTCCCGCTGCTCTTCCAGAAGCTCATGTTTCATATTTCGTGTTTCGCAGTCCTTTTGCTATTGCGCTCCGTCGCTTGCGCGTCCATATCTTCTTCGTCTGTTGTAATCTTCTCTTTAATTCCGAGCAATTCAAGCGTATCACGCTCGATGATGCTTTGAATATTGCCTCGAGGGACCCTCGGCAAATTCGTATCGGCCAAAAGCATATTGAAGCCAAGCAGCGTTTCTATGCACTCACCCGCGTTGCTCATGGGGAATCCGCTCCCGAACAGCAGCTTATCCATCACCCCCCGTTCATATGCTGCCACCACCATATTATAAACCTGCCAGACATTGCTCGGCCTTATCGTCAAGTCAGCATAAACATTCTCATGTTTCGCCGCCATAGACAACGTCTGCTCAACAAATGGCACACCCATAGTGCCAATAATAATTTTCAAGCCCGCAAAGCATCTGGCAATCTCATCCAAAAGGTAAGGCTGAGCATAATCAAGAACAGCGTCTGCCTCTATAGAGGCCCCGCCATTATGAAAGAAGACTGGCAGGCCAAGTTCTTCAGCCGATTCGTAAAATTTCATTGCCCTGCTGTGTGTCGGGTGAAAACCACATCGGCTGCAATACAGCACCATACCTTTAAGTCCCAATTTATCTCTCATCAATGTCAGATGTTTTACACCGACGTTATCCTTGCTGGCTTCCACTACCCCAAAACCAACCATCTTTTCTTTATGTTTGCCCACATACTCGGATAACTTCTTATTGACTTCTTCGCTCGATTCGACTGCGTTAGCCAATACTATGCAGGCATCCACCGTCTCCGCCGCTTCCAGATGCTCGGATGCCGCAACATCGTCGTCGGCCGCAAATTTTATATGTGTGTGACAGTCAACTATCATTTCCCTGTCCCTTTAATATTTAGCCGCCATCCATAGCGGCCAATATAATCACCGCTTATATTAGCCCACCCATATCCTAACGTCAAGCACAAACATCTTCCCTGTTTAACACCGCCTCTCAACTGATTTTTTCATAAACTTTCTCATAATAACAAGCCTCTTTCACAAACCATATATAGTGTGCCCTTCTTACTGGCTCAGCTCAATCTGTCACTTGACCTCATAAATATAGATTTTTTCGGACATTCCTTCAAGTCTTCCTTTTATTTCCTCGCATAATTTAAAAATCCCTGATTTTCAACAAAATATCGTAGTTTTTCTTGACCCGACAACCCCACAGCGTTAATATTATGCACGGTCGTTAACTCAGTCGGCCGGCTAAAAAAGTCGGCCACTGGCCGTTAAGGATATGTCGTGAGTCTTGGGTCTTGAATATGGATTGTCCGGTTTGCAAAAACGCGATGATTACCCTTGAGCTACAGGAAGTCGAAATCGACCACTGCATCGACTGCGGCGGTATTTGGCTCGACGCCGGTGAACTCGAAATACTCCTCGGCGAACCGGAAAAGGCCCGGCACCTGCTCGATACATTCAAAACAGCCAATACGTCCACAGAAAAACCAAGAAGATGTCCAATATGCATGAAAAAAATGAGAAAAATCATAGTCGGCTCTTCGAACCCAATCCTGCTTATAGACAAATGCCGTAAAGGCGACGGCCTCTGGTTTGACAAAGGGGAATTGCAGGATATCTTTGACAGGGCCCAGTTGGACAAAGACAATAAAATCCAAAAACTGTTGGCCGATATGTTCGGCTCCGAACAAAAGAACGACAATCAATAACTTATTTTAAAAAGGAGATAAAATCATGGATTTAAGCTTAATTCTTGCGATCGGGAGATGGACCTATATACTTGGGGGTGTTGGCCTCGTTATTCTCGTCATCGCGCTTATACTAAAGAAAAGCCAGTCATAAAAAAAACAAAACCGAAAAAAAACAAATAATAAAGAAAGGGGGAAAGTATGATTCCGCTCATCATTATAGCGGCTGTACTTGTCCTGCTTGTTATCTTTGTAATTGGCATCTACAACGCCTTGATTCGCCTGCGAAATCAGGTCGACAATGCGTGGTCCCAGATTGACGTCCAGCTCAAACGACGACACGACCTCATTCCCAACCTCGTCGAAACCGCAAAGGGCTATATGAAGCATGAGCGTGGGACTTTTGAGGCGATAACAGAGGCCAGAAGCAAGGCCATGGGAGCAAACACCGTCTCCGAAGCCTCGAAAGCTGAAGGGGCTCTCGGCGAAGCCCTCAGCAAGTTTATGCTCGTCGTCGAGAACTATCCCGAACTCAAGGCAAATCAAAATTTCCTTGCGGTTCAGGAAGAGCTGACCGGCACAGAAAACAAAATCTCATTCGCAAGGCAAAGCTACAACGACCAGGTCTTGTTCTTTAACAACAAGATTCAGATGTTCCCTTCAAACATCATTGCCAACATGTTCAATTTCGCAAAACGCGATTTCTTCGAGATTGAAGTTGAGGCCGAACGCGAAGTGCCAAAGGTAAGCTTCTCTTAAAACTGTGGCTGGGCAAAACGCCTCGTAGGTACGTTTTGTTCTATTTTATAGGTCGCAGATAAGAGAAGAGCTGCGGTTCACGAACGACGAGTCACAAACAATGTGGGAATTAATACGAGCAAACAAAAGGAACTCTATCCTCCTGCTTCTGGCAATGGCCGTCTGCCTGTTACTGCTCGGCTTCATCATTGGCATGGGCGTCTTTGGTATTGAAGGCGGCTTCTTTGGCCTCATTATCGCCACGGTAATCTGGCTCATCCTTACCGCCGTCAGCTTCTCGAGCGGCGACCAAATCTTCTTGGCTGCAAGCAAAGCAAAGCCCGTCACCCACGAAGTCCATCCCCAGCTATTCAACGTCGTCGAGGAAATGAAAATTGCTGCCGCCCTGCCCAAAATGCCCAAAATCTACATCATCAACGACCCCGCCCCCAACGCCTTCGCGACAGGCCGAAGCCCAAAGACTGCCTCTGTCGCCGTAACCGCAGGACTCTTGGCCCGGCTTAACCGCGACGAGCTGCAGGGCGTCATCGCACACGAGGTAAGTCATATTCTGCACCGCGATATCCTTTTCGTCACGCTTGCCGGCATCATGCTCGGCTCAATCGTCTTGCTCTCACAGGTCTTTCTCCGCGGAATGTTCTACAGCTCAATGGGAGGCCGAAGCAGAAGGTGCTCATCAGGCGGCAAAGGAGGCGGACAGGCTCAGATTGTGATGCTCGTCATCGCAATCATTGTTGCTATTCTCGCCCCTCTGATGGCGTACTTGCTGTATTTCGCACTCTCAAGAAGGCGCGAATACCTCGCCGACGCCGGTGCCGCCCGCCTGACTCGCTACCCCGAAGGTCTCGCCGGCGCCCTCGAAAAAATCGCTAATGACAAATCCCCACAATTAGCTTCCGTCAACAAAGTTACCGCTCCGATGTATATTGCCAACCCCTTCAAGAAAAAGAAACAGATGAAATTGTCCGACCTGACCAGCACACATCCACCCATTTCCGAAAGGATACGAATTCTGCGTAATATGACCCACGGCGCATCTCTCAAAGACTACTCAGACTCCTTTAGCTCTGTAACACAAACCAAAACGGTCGTCCCCCCTGCCGCTCTTACTAAAGAAGACATCGCCCTGCGTCAAGCAAGCGCAGAAACCAAAAAGAAAGAACGCCACGAAACCCAGATGCGGCAGGTCGGCGATATTATGCGAAAGGTAAACCAATTCGTTTTCTTGACCTGCCTCTGCGGCCTGAAACTAAAAATACCACCAAATTACAAGCCCGATAAAGTCAATTGCCCACGCTGTAAAAGAACCCTGGACATACCAAAAAAATAAAACCGCCACCACAATTGGGCCCGATATCCCCCTCTGGCGGGTAGTAATCTCAAAAATCGCGGAAAAACAAAGCCTCTATTCAATAATTTCCTTGATTTTTAGGCTCTAATTTGATATAAATAAATATCGGTTCATTACTTAAGGGCTGTTTTTTTTAGTTACACAAGTGCTCTTTTTGAGCCTTTTTGCTTTTTGGAGACTTGAGGTGATTATGTTATTCCTCAGGCCGTTTTCCATCTAACGGCCACTTTGATAAACTTGATACATATTTTCAGGAGGATGGAAAAATATGAAAGTGACTGTTCGTCTTTTAATTGCGGTTCTACCCCTAGTTCTGCTGTCAGCTCAGCCGGCCCTGGCGCAGACAGGTTCACTGCAGGTTACAATCCTGCCGCAGGAAGCAATAGACGCCGGAGCAATGTGGCGCGTGGATAGCCCCCCATTCCTAAACAGCGGCGACATAGTAACTGATCTTTCGCTTGGTACTCACACGGTCAGGTACAAGGGAGTCACCGGCTGGAATACACCTCCTGAGGAAACGGTCGAGATTTATGATGGCCAGTTGACTACAACCACCGTCACTTACACCCTGCAGACAGGTTCACTGCAGGTTACAATCCTGCCGCAGGCAGCTATCGATGCAGGCGCGCAGTGGCGCGTTAACGGCGGCGCCTGGCAGGACAGCGGCTACACAGAGCCAAATCTTGGTATAGGCTCGCACACCGTTGAGTATAGCGTGATAGCCGACTTCAACGAACCGAATAGTGAAACGGTACAGATTAACGCCGATGTGACCACAACTACTACCGGTACTTATATCCAGTATACAGGTTCATTAAATGTTACAATCTCTCCCCAGGCGGCTATCGATGCCAATGCCCAGTGGCGGGTCGACGGCGGCCCATGGCACGATAGTAACTACACAGAGCCCAATCTCACCGTAGGTTTTCATACCGTTGAGTATAAACCCATCACAGACTGGAAGGAGCCGAATAGCGAATCTGTTCAGATCTTTCACAATCAGACAACAACCACGTCGGGAACGTATCTCCAGGCAGGTTCGGTCCGGGTTACAATCTCCCCGCCCGAAGCCATAACCGCCGGGGCGCAATGGCGGGTCGATGGCGGTATATGGTGGGACAGTAACGATATAGAATCTAACCTTGCGATAGGTCTTCATACGATTGAGTATAAACAAATCAGCAACTGGAATGAGCCGAACAGCGAAACGGTACAGATTAATTACACTCAGACGACTACTACATCGGGAACATACACCCAGGCTGGTTCATTGCAGGTCACAATTGCCCCACCGGCGGCTATAACCGCCGGAGCCCAGTGGCGTGTCGATGGCGGCACCTGGCACGATAGTAACGACACAGAACCAAATCTTGGTATAGGCTCGCACTCAGTTGAATACAGCGTAATCACCGGCTGGAACGAGCCGAACAGCCAGACAGTCCAGATTAATTACGCTCAGACAACCACCACTTCAGGAACATATCTCCAGCAATTAGGCTCACTGCAGGTTACGATTGCCCCACCGGCGGCCATCACTGCCGGCGCACAGTGGCGGGTTGATGGCGGCACATGGCGCGATAGTAACGATACAGAACCAAATCTTGGTATAGGCTCGCACACAGTTGAATACAGCGTAATCACCGGCTGGAACGAACCCAACAGCCAGACAGTCCAGATTAATGATGGCCAGACCACAACTACCACAGGAACTTACACCGCGCAGGCAGGTTCCTTGCAGGTTACAATTGCTCCACAGGCAGCTATC
>JAUWLI010000161.1 GCA_030613765.1 Phycisphaerae bacterium | reverse complement strand
GAAATTAAACAGGCGGATGCCAAAGGCTTACAAGCAATTGACCGGCCTTATGACAAGGCTGGAAAAGCACTACAAAGACATGCAGGATATGGAGTTTACGATACAAAATAAAGTTCTCTATATTCTGCAGACGCGGACGGGCAAGCGGACGGCTGAATCGGCGATCAAAAACGCAGTAGATATGGTCAGCGAGAGGCTGATAACGAAAAAAGAGGCGGTCAACCGGGTAACGCCGGAACAGATAGACCGTTTGCTACATCCTCACTTTGACCCGAAGGCGAAGCGGAATGTGATTGCCAGGGGTCTGCCGGCGTCGCCTGGGGCGGCGGTCGGGCAGGTTGTTTTCAACGCTGATGCGGCGGAGGCGTGGAAGAAGAAGGGTAAAAAGGTTATCCTGGTGCGAATCGAGACGAGCCCGGAAGATATCGGCGGGATGGATGCGGCGGAGGGTATTTTGACGGCCCGGGGCGGAATGACGAGCCATGCGGCGGTGGTTGCACGCGGGATGGGTAAATCGTGTGTGGCGGGGGTGAGCGCACTGCTTATTAATTACAAGGCCAAGAAGATGAATGTGGGTAAATTGACGGTCAAGGAAGGAGACTGGATTAGTCTTGACGGGTCGACGGGTGAGGTCATGACGGGGCAATTAGGGACGGTGGAACCTACGATGAGCGGCGACTTCGGTAAGTTTATGGAGATTTGCGACGGGATTCGCAGGCTTGGTGTGCGGACGAACGCCGATACGCCGGGCGATGCGAAGCGGGCAAGAGAGTTCGGGGCTGAGGGGATCGGGCTTTGCAGGACCGAGCATATGTTCTTCGAGGGGGGACGGATATGGCCTGTGCGTCAGATGATTTTGGCGGCGGATGATTACGCCGTGATGCTTCAAAATATGGAGGCGGCGCACACTGAGAAAGAGAAAAAGGCAATTGAGAAGGAACATGCAACGGCGAAGAGACAGTTCGAAGGCGCGTTGAAGAAGCTGCTACCTTTGCAGCGAAAAGATTTTGAGGGAATATTCAGGGCAATGGCCGGGCTGCCTGTAACGATTCGTTTACTGGACCCGCCACTGCATGAATTTTTGCCGCAGGATGCAGCGAGCCAGGCGGAGATGGCGAGGCGGCTTGGCGTTAAGCCGGGGGTGGTAAAGGCAAAGGTTGAGCAGCTGCATGAGTTTAATCCGATGCTGGGGCATCGCGGGTGTCGGCTGACGGTAACGTATCCAGCGATCGGGCGAATGCAGGCGAGGGCGATTATCGAGGCGGCGCTGAATGTTAAGAAGGCGGGCAAGGTTGTTCTGCCTGAGATTATGATACCTCTGGTCGGCGCGGTTTCGGAATTGAAGATAGTCAAGGATGAGATTGTCGATGAGATTAAGAAAGTCTTCAAAGAGAGGAAGAGCAGGATTAAATATCTGGTTGGGACGATGATCGAGGTGCCGAGGGCGGCGCTGACGGCGGATAAGATTGCGACGGAGGCGGAGTTCTTCAGCTTCGGGACCAATGACCTGACGCAGATGACGATGGGCTTTTCGCGCGATGATGCCGGTAAGTTCCTCGGCGAGTATGTTAATAAGGGAATTTATGCGGCCGACCCGTTCCAGATACTCGACCAGGTTGGCGTGGGTAAATTGGTTGAGATGGGTACGAAATTAGGCAGGAAGACCAGTAAGAAATTGAAGGTCGGTATCTGCGGGGAGCACGGCGGCGAGCCGCACAGTATAGATTTCTGCCACCGGGTCGGGATGAATTACGTTTCATGTTCGCCTTTCAGGGTGCCGATAGCAAGATTGGCGGCGGCGCAGGCGGTAGTGAGATAGTCGTTAGTATTTAGGATATAGTATTTAGCCGGTAGCGGGCGGCGGAGCCGGTGTTAATTTTAGTTAATTGGTTAAATTTCCTGGGGAGAGCCGTTGAGCGCTTTTTGCGTTCGGCGGGCAGTGGTTAACCGGGAAAAAGGGCTTCAGTTCCTTCGGGGACTGGAGCCCGAACTTTTGGCTAAAGGCGAGCCACGTCGCCAGTCGCTTGTCGCTCGTGACTCTGGAAACGTGAAGCGTATCTCGATGGAAAATCAAAGATTAAAATGGGAAAATAAAAATTGTGGGATCGCTGCGCGATAGGTTTCTAATTTTATTGGCCAGCCGGAGGGTGTTGTGATTGTTTCGTCAATTTGATTTACTATGTTCTTCCACTATGGCGATTTCTTTGTCGCTCAGGCCGTAAAGTTTGTAAACCATCTGGTGAATCTGTTTTTCATTGTTTCTGACCTTGGCCTGCTTGGAGCTATTTTGCAGATAATCCTCAAACAATCTATGGTCGTTTCTCATAAGCTGTTCACTTGCGATACGATTTCTGTTGCCTCTGAGGCCGAAAGGCCAGAAGTACGGCTAGTACTGTTTACTTCCATTTCACTCAGAAACTGCGACCGGGTCAGCCGAACCACTGACTGTTGTCGCAGCACCTGAGCCTGCGCTCCCGTGTGTTGTGTAGCGTGACTTATGATACAACAGGCCATTGCCCTTGTCACCGAGACATAGAAGAGACGCCGGTTCTCAATAACTAAACCAGTTGCTTGCAGCGCCCTGAAGCTCGGCATTATACCCTGCTCAACAGAAGGGATGAAGACAATCTTGCCTGTTAGGCCCTTTGCTCCATGCATGGTCAAGATGTGAATCCGCTTCGTTTCTGGGCCAGTAGTAGCCTCCTGCTCAGACTTCGTTCTCTGAGACGCGAGTTCAAATACAGATCTTTGGTCGGCTTCTGTGTCCGCCCCCAGAAATTGAATAAGCTCTTCAAGCGTCATTGTATCAGGTAGTAGCTCAGCCAACTTATTCCACATTCGTACACTGCGACCTGCATTTCTCCCGGATGTAAAGACATGGTTTTCGAGAACACCTGCAATGTCGGTGGATCGCTCAGCCACAGTGTCAGTCAAAGCCCATGTGGATGCTGCCTGGGCAACTGCTGCTACGCGAACGGCGGCCCTCGCTGCTCGTTGGGGCAACCAACTTGGGAGCGTCGGCAAGTAGAAAAGGTTGCGGTAGTTCTGATTGTTCTCGATACAAGCGTCACCAATCGCTTTGGCTGTCCCCAGACCAACACCAGAAAGGAGGCCCAGCAGATCCCGATGGGCAGGGTAGTCGTCCTCACCCATGGTATGGTCTCGTGCGATTCTGAGGACCGAATACACCGCCCGAATGGGCTCATACTCATCTATGAGACTGGCTCCCGGTGGCGGCTCGAAAGGAACATTCAGTTCGCGGAACTCGTCCCTTAGCATGTCCAGTTGAACTCTGCGGTTTGAGATGAGTACAAGTATCTCATCTTCACGGCTAGCCATGTCGGCGTCGATCAGTTCCCTGCACGACTCGGCAATGGCCCTCGCCTCGGCACGCGCCGTACGGAAGGACCAAACCAGCACTTGGCCCTGAACGGGTGGATCAGCCTGTGCGTAGAGTGCGTTGAGCGTCTTAGGTTCGCGGTTGGGATTATACTCTATCAGCCGACTTGCCGCGCTGGCTATAGCTGGCGCACACCGAAAGCAGTCAGTCAGCACATGTGTTCTGGAGGCAGGGTACGTAGTGGAAAACTGGACAATACCATCGGGGTTAGCATGTCGGAACGAGTATATACTCTGGTCATCGTCACCTGCGATGAAAAGGACAGCACCTTGCGCCGCAAGTAATCTAATGAACTCTTGATCGCAGGCGTTTAGGTCTTGAAACTCGTCGACAACCAAGTGAGACATTGGAGGAAGCCTACTTGGGTTCAACGCGCCACTTCTTAACGCATCCACACACTTGAAGATCACTTCTCCGGGCAAGACACAACTGTACAGGTTCGTGCGGCTAACGTGGAAAGCATTGAATCCTAGTCGTTCCGCTCGCGTGATTTGGGCTTGGTTCACGTATTGTGGGTCGAGCGTCTGCCACTGGGCATCATGGGCGAGCCGGATTTCAGCCGCTCGACCGGGAGTACAACCTATCACAGAAGCGAGTTCTCCGTCGTACACGTTCTTCTGTTCCCACGTATCGAGGATTATCGGTGTGCTCGGATAAGAGGTCAGCAGGTTCGCCCGCCGCAGTATGCGAAGGGCAAGAGAATGCATTGTGGACACGCGCACATCGGGAGCCAGTGAACCACACGACCGATCTGCACAAAAACTCTGAATACGATCACGAAGCTCAGCGCACGTAGCTCGCGTGAACGAGATCACGTAAAGTTCGTCCGGCTCTGCCCCATTCTCCAGAAGGTGAGCAACACGTTTTTCGATAGTGCGCGACTTGCCCGTACCTGGACCTGCCACAATACGCACTTGAGTCGCGGTGTCGCGTGCTGCTTGCCACTGACGCTCTTCCGCCGCGGCTTTTTGAGCTGGTGTAATTGCCACTATCTGTATCCCCCATGTCTGGCCATTCTCCTCGATGGAACTGGGCGTTCTTCACGCAGACTGAGTACTCTGAAGACTCGCGAGTTATCGAAACCCTCCAGCCAGTCATGTCTGCAATCATGACTCACATATAATCCTCCAATAATTCTCATAGTTTACTCTATTGGCCAGCCGCCGTAGGCGTCGATGTTACGGTCAAACGTTTCGATAAGCTCTACCACTCTGGAAGGTACGTTAGCCATTTCTCTGTTTTCTCCATAGCTTTTTTTATAGTCCGATTTTTTGTAATATTAGCATGGAGTGGAAAATACAGCAAGGGGAATTTAGAATTGAGAAGGTAGAATTTAGAATTGGTGTGCATTGCACCTACGATTCCGGATCCCTGCCTACGGCATGCAGGGACAGGCTGGTGGGTTATTATAATGTCTTTTTGATTTCAGGGCTTGTTTTGTATCCGATGCGGATGGCCTTTGCGGTCAATTTTGTTCCGGCATTCAGGGTAATTGGTTTTTCGTAGACGAGCCAGCGTTGTCGGCCGCCGATGCGGTATCCAATTGATGTGCCTTTGGTTTTACAGGACAGTTTTACCATGACTTTGCCGTTTGGGGCTGGGGCGGCCTCGATGGTTGGGATTGCCGTGACGGGTTGTTTGCGGCCCGGCCACATCCTTTCAATTAACTTATCTTCGGGAATTGCCCCCAAGTCGGAAGTTTCCTTCATCCATGCGTCCAACGCGGCCTTCATTCTTTTGAGGATGTGCTGATGGTCGGGTGAAGATGCAAGGTTGTTGACCTCATGGGCGTCGTTTTCGAGGTCGTATAGTTCGTGGTCAGGCTTGGGATGCCTGAAGAACAATGTTTGGGGTCCCTTTAGTCTGCCCTGTGAGTGCAGCAGGCGCCACTGCTGCATTATCGGCATTTTCTCCATGTAAGGGATAGTTTGAGCGTAGGGTATGTTCGGGGTGAAGTTTCGAATGTAGCGGTAGCGTTTGTCGCGAGAAGTGCGTATGAAATCGTAGCTTTTAGCGTCCATTCGATTGCGTCCGCCGAAGACGTATTTCGGCCCGTGTGCTTTCTTATTGCCAAATATAACCCTGCCCTGCATCGTCGAGGGGACCTGAACGCCGGCGAGGCCCAGGACGGTTGGGGCAAGATCAATGAGGTTTACGAGCTCATCGCTGACGCTGCCGGGCACGATTGTTTGTGGTGCGCGGATGATGAGCGGGACACGGAGGCCGGAATCATACGGCCAGCGTTTGCATCGTGGCAGGCCGCGGCCATGGTCGCTCCAGAAGAAAACGACGGTACTTTCGGCGAGGCCGTCAGCATCGAGTTTGTTAAGGATATCGCCGAGTTGTTTGTCCATTGTAGTGATGTTGTCGTAGTACTTTGCGAGGTTGCGCCGGACGACAGGAGTATCGGGGTAGTACGGCGGGACTTTGACCTTTGCGGGATCGTGGACAGTTTTTTCGATGTTCCAGCATTTGCTTTCATGCGTAACGGCGAGGTTGATGACGGAGAAAAAAGGTGCATCTTTGGGGCGGTCTTTGTTGCGCCAGTTGCCCCGTTTGGCGTCCCATGTGGTGAAAGGCGGGGTAAACTGGTAATCGGTCTTAGTGTGATTTGAGCAATAGTATCCGGCCATTCGGAGGTACTCGGGAAAACAGCGAACGTAAGCAGGTGGTACACATTCGTAACCCCTGAGCGAGGTCCGCATGTGCATCGAGCCGAGCGTGCCAGGGTAGATTCCTGTGATAATCGAGGAACGTGTGGGAGCACAGACCGGAAATGGGACAAAGGCATTTGTGTAGCGGCAACCCTGCGCGGCGAGGCGGTCGAGGTTTGGTGTCACGGCGTAGTCATCGCCGTAGCAGGCGAGGTCGGGACTGATGTCTTCACAACTTATCCACAGGATGTTGGGACGGGTGAGAGGATCTTGCTTAGGGGACGCCTCGGTCATTGATTGCGGAGACAATCCGAAAAACGCCGCCCCGGCCGCTATCCTCTTAAGGAACCGTCGTCGAGTTTTGTCAACAATTCTCATCGGCGTTCTCCAACCGGGATTGGCAGGGTGAAGACCACTATATAATCTTTCGTATATCGTGAAGCGTATCCCGCATTTCGAATATTATATATTTTCATATTACACATCAAGGGTGTTCGTCCCCCTTCAATGAGTGGTATTATAGTGGGGATGTTAAGGAAAGCAAGAAAATTTTTCGTCATTCGTCGCTCATTACAAATGATTAAGGATGAATGATGATTGGTTATTGTTTAAAGATTCATGTTGAAGAAGGCTTTGGAGGTGGCGGTTACGGCGGCGGCGAAGGAGGGTAAACAACTATTGACGTTAAGTGTGTTTGGTCGTAAACTGATTCTATGAGTGAAAAAAGCGGAACGCCTGGAAATCAAATCCAAGAGAATATCGGCGGGTCAGAACAAGGAGCAGAGATCCAGGAGAGTGGGGACCTGTCACAGGGGTCAGGTCCGCAAATCGGACTTTTGGCAGCATTGCTTGT
>JAUWLI010000243.1 GCA_030613765.1 Phycisphaerae bacterium | reverse complement strand
GATGAATGATTATTGATTATTTTTTGAGATTCTTCGCTTCACTTCGTTGCGCTCAGAATGACGTAGACAAATCAAAATGAAAAATGCAAAAAGTGCTTTATAAGCACATAAATAGCTGGATCCACGCCTAAAGCATGCAGGGATTCGGGCAGGCGGCGGAAGATAGAAGTGAGAAGGTAGGATGTAGAAGGGAGAATTTAGCCCGGTTAGAAAGCAAGTTCGTGAAGCGTATAATCCTTGTTTTTGGAAAGTTCTTCCTTGACAGGAAAAGCTATTTTTTGTACATTCACTAGTTTCTGTTTGTGTGACAACAGCTTGTTGGAATATCAAGTCGCAAAATGAGCTTTTCTTGTGGAATTTTGATGCGTAAAAATATGTTAATTAAGGGAATGAAAGGAGCAAAAGAGTATGGATAAAATTAAAATCGGGATTGTTGGTGTCGGTAACTGTACAAGTTCGTTACTCCAAGGTATTGAGTACTATAAAAGTAAGAACAGCAAAGATACTATCGGGCTAATGCACTGGGACATCAATGGATATAAACCATATGATATTGAAGTGGTAGCTGCGTTCGATATCGACAAAAGAAAAGTTGGAAAGGACGTCAACGAAGCCATATTCGAAAGGCCAAACTGCACCGTAGTGTTTTGTAAAGATATGCCCAAAACCGGTGTTTTTGTGAAAATGGGTAAAATTCTGGATGGTTTTTCGGATCATATGAAGGATTATGACGAGGACTACACCTTTGTGCTCAATGGTGTGCCTGAAGCAACGAAAGAGGATATTGTCGGGATATTGAAGGAAACCGGCACTGAGATACTATTAAATTACCTCCCCGTTGGTTCTGAGGAAGCTACGAAGTTTTATGCCGAATGTGCTCTGGAAGCAGATGTGGCATTTATAAATAATATACCTGCTTTTATAGCAAGCAACGCAGAATGGGCGAAGAAGTTTGAAGAAAAGAACATACCAATAATAGGCGATGACATTAAGGCTCAACTTGGTGCGACAATTACTCATAGAGTATTGACAGATCTCTTCAATAAAAGAGGAGTAAAGTTAGAAAGGACCTATCAGCTCAACACAGCCGGAAATACTGATTTTCTCAATATGCACAAAAGCAGCAGACTCGCCTCCAAGAAAATATCTAAAACAGAAGCTGTTCAGTCAGTTGCCGCTAACAGACTGGGTGATCGTGACATTCACATCGGCCCAAGCGATTATGTCCCATGGCAAGACGACAACAAGGTCTGTTTTATCAGGATGGAGGGCAAGCTTTTTGGCGACGTGCCGATGAATCTGGAATTGCGGCTGAGCGTGGAAGACTCGCCAAACTCGGCAGGTGTAGCCATTGATTCAATCAGGTGCTGCAAGCTGGCCCTTGACAGGGGCCAAGGCGGTGTTCTACATGGGCCATCGGCATATTTCTGTAAACATCCACCCCAACAGTACACCGATGATCAGGCCTACAAGTTGGTTGAGCAGTTTATAGCTGGGGAGAAAGAGACTGTAGCTGATGAAAAGCCTGATCGTACCTTCGAAGAAATGCCACAAATTACAAAATAGGTGTGATGGTAAGGCTTTGGCAAAACGATATTAAACTGAAGGTCCGGCCTGTTTTTACGGTAACCTAACCGGATGAAGCAGTTGATACCGTGACGGAACAATTCATCGGCTCCAAGCGCGAGGACCAAGATTGTGAAATGTCTCATACTTGCCGCTGGTAAAGGAAGCAGATTAGCAACAAGGGGTGATTCAAAGCCCCTTGTTTCGTTTATGGGGCTTACTCTCATTGAGCGGACCATTCTGGCTGCACAAAGCTGCGGTCTTACGGAGTTTTATGTTGTAACCGGCTGTAACGGCGAAAAGGTAAGGGTATTCTTAGATAAATTCGGCCGGGTGAAAAACCTGAATATTACCCATGTCATAAATGAAGATTGGGAAAAGGAAAACGGCCTATCCGTTCTTAAGGCGAAGGAATTATTGGATGAAAAATTCATTCTAATGATGGTTGATCACCTTTTTGACAGGGATATTCTGCTCAAACTAAAAGACCAACAGATACAAGAAAATGAAGTAATATTGGCCGTTGATTCAAATGTAAGCTCAAACAACCTGGTAGATATTGACGATGTCACGAAAGTCCTCGTAAAAGATGGAAGAATCCTCGACATTGGTAAGAATATCAATAAATACAACGCATTTGATACTGGCTTTTTCCTTTGCAGTCCATCAATCTTTGCTGCTATAGAAAAAAGCATTACCCTTGATAACGATAGTACGCTTTCAGGTGGAATAAGGATACTTGCCAACGCCGGTGCCGCCCGTGCACTCGACATATCCGGCAACTTCTGGATGGATTTAGATGATAAAAATGCCTTTCGTAAAGCCCAAAAGTATATTTTAGGAAAATTAAAGAAGTACTCCGATGGTCCTGTTTCACGATATCTTAATAGACCTGTATCCACAAGAATCACACGATTTCTTGTCAAAACTAAAGTTACACCAAATCAGATATCTTTTTTTTCATTTTTTCTTTGTTTGATATCATCATTTTTGTTTTTGAAAGGTGGCTACGCCACCCTATTGTCTGGTGCAGTTCTTGCTCAAATAGCATCTATTATTGATGGTTGTGACGGTGAAATAGCGAGGCTGAAATACCAATCTACGGCTTTTGGAGGATGGTTTGATGCCGTTCTGGATCGTTATGCGGACGCTTTTCTTCTGTTCGGATTGACTTGTCATATTTATTTTTTAAACGACAACTTCCTGTATATCATCGTCGGTTTTTTGGCTCTTATAGGCACATTTATGAACAGTTACACTGCTGACAAATATGATAATTTAATGAAAAAAAGACTCGGCCCTAAAGATGATTATTTCAGAATCGGTCGTGATGTCAGAATATTGATTATATTTCTTGGAGCCTTAATAAATCAAATCCTCTTGATCCTTTTCATAATTGGGGTCGTGACAAATGTGGAAAATGTCAGGAGAGTATTGATTCTGGGTAAAGATGAAAAAAAACGAATGTGTAAAAAAGAAGATTGAAAAGATTATCAAAAACTCCCTGGTTCCTGAAGACCCGGTACACTCAAAAAACACCCTGGAGTGGCTGTTTAAATTAAAGCCTGATGCTGATGGAGCCTTACAGATCGCCGCTTTAGCTCATGATATAGAAAGAGCTATTGAGAAACGTAAAGTGAAGCGAAAAGATTATAAAGATTACGATGAGTTCAAGGATGCTCATGCCTTAAATAGTGCTGATATCACGGCAGAAATAATGAAAAAGTGTAACGTAAGTACAGAATTAACTGATGATGTCTTTGGCTTGATACGCCTTCACGAAACGGGAGGTTCCATGCGTGCAAACATATTAAAAGGTGCCGATGGCATCTCGTTTTTCCATGTCAATCTCCCCGAATACTTCAGCCGGAATGGTAAAAAGGAAACAGAAAAAAGATGGTTTTGGGGTTACAGGAGATTAGCAGAGAAGGAAAAAGTAATAATTGCCAGGTTCAATTACCAGGATGAAGAACTTAATGCTCTCGTAACGACTTGGCTGGAAAAATCTCAACTCTGCTTATAACCGCATCCCTAGATATTGCCGGAATAAACAAAACAAAAGAATGTAAAAGGGAAAGAAAAATAACCGCGGAGGACGCAAATTATTAAGGATTAGCACAGATTTACGAAGTGAGAAGGGAAAAGGGAGAAGGGGCGGTAATTGTTTGTAGAAAAGGTTTAATTTAGCTGTGGATTCTGGTATAATTGCCGTTCAAAAGAACTCCGGTGACTTTACAGACTTTAAAAGGAGACAAACAATGGACAACGATAAACTTTCGAGACGTAATTTTATCCGTACTACATCGCTGGCGGCGGCGGGATCGATAGCCGGGGCGCTTGCGAGCGATGGGCAGGCAAAGGGTAAAAAAGATAAACCTATCGATATATCCAAAATTCTCAACTATAACCCGAAGATGGGCTATCGCAAACTGGGCAAGACGGGGATTATGATATCCGAGGTCAGCTTAGGCGGGCACGGCTCGCAGGGATTGGAGAACCGTATCGAGGTGTTGGAAAAGGCGGCGGAATCAGGGATAAACTACCTCGATACCAATATCATCGGCGAATGCGAAGAGTACGGCAAGGCGCTTCGCGGCAATCGAGATAAATGGCATATCGGATTCGCATCGTGGCCGCAGAAGCTTACGACGGAATACGAAAAGGAGCTGTCAAAAGAGCGATTCATGCGGGAGATCGATGGCCGGCTGAAGCACTACAAGACCGATATGCTGGATATGTGGCGGCCTGTCGGCGCGACCTGGGGCGAAGGGCAAAAGGTCCGGGGGACGATGCTGATGATAAGTCATAAAGTGCTGGATATGACCGTCGAGGTTTTCGAGAAGGCCAAAAAGCAGGGTAAGCTCCGGTGGCTGGGCGTCTCGGCCCACAATCCGAAAGTATTCCATCGCGTGCTCAAAGAATATCCGCAGTTTTCGGTGATAATTTTCCCGTATCTGTTTTTGACGAAGGAATTCGGGGGGGACAGCCTTTTGAAATTAGCGAAGGATAAGGACGTGGGAGTAATCGGGCTCAAGCCCTTCGGGGCAGGGACAACCTTCGGTCTTAAGCCCCGGCAAATCAAGGGCAAGGTCGATAAAAGCGCCCATGTGCTCATCAAGGCGATGCTGCAGGAACGTCGAATCTCAGCGGTGATACCCGGTGTGAATACCACCGGGCAGCTCGAAGAAAACGTCATTGGCTCATACGATCGCGATAAGGCGCTGACGGAAAAAGACAAGGCGGCAATGCGGCGGTGCGCGGAGAACTACCATGCGAACCTTACGCCGGAGTATCAATGGCTGCGAAACTGGGAAATAGTATGAGATGGATTTTGACTT
>JAUWLI010000209.1 GCA_030613765.1 Phycisphaerae bacterium | reverse complement strand
ATATTCCGGAACAGCCTACACTTTTGACGATGACTTTTACGCCCGTTTCTTTAACGGCTTTTTTTAAAGCCAGGTATACCTTAGCACTGCCGCTGGCGACACAGCTTGAATCAAGGCATATCCGGATTTCACCGAGGATTCTATCGCTTTTTGTATAGGCCGGGCCTTCGGCCTGTTGTGCCTGAGCTTTTTGCTGTTCGAGGAAATCCCTGAGGACAATCGGGATCTTGTCTGAAGTCAAGTGTCCGTATGTAATATCATCAATCTGTATAGCAGGAGCGAGCATACAACACCCCAGGCAGGCGACTTTTTCGATAGTAAACAATTTTTGCGGATCGGTGTCCTCGCCTTCCGGTATGCCGAGGTCCCGCTGGAAGGCATCGTAAATCTGCTGTCCGCCTTTGACGTGGCAGGCGGTACCGATACAGACCTTAATCATGTGTTGGCCGGCTGGGCGGTGTCTGAACTGGCTATAGAATGTGGAGACGCCGGCGATGGATGCGGGTGTGATGTCTGTAAGCTCGCAGACCCGCTCAAGAGCTTCTTTTGGCAGGTAGCCAAAGTGTCCCTGTATTGCCTGCAGCATCTCGAGGACCTTCTCGGGGCCGGTACCGATTTTGCTGACGGCCTCGTCTATAAATGTCAAATCCAACTCATTCATCAGTTATTCTTAGCTTAAACAAGCCCAATCAAGGTTGTTTGGGGGGACCCTTGTCTCCTATGCAGTACAGATTCTCCATGCCTCTGATATAGATTCGGCCATCCATAAAAGCGGGTGAGGCAAAGCAGTCCTCGCCAAGCTCACATTTGGCCACTTCTTTATATTCTGTGCCGGTCTCAGCAATAAGCATGACACCCTTTTCACTCAGCAGGTAGAGGTGGTCTCCGACGAGGCTTGGGGACGCGAGGAAATTCATTAACAAGTCTTTCTCCCACACCTTCGTTCCGTCCGCGGTTTTGTAACAGGTGAGCATTCCATCTGATGTCAGCATAAATATGAATTTGTCATTACTAACCGGACAACATGTATCCGGAGTGTTTTCTTCAATGCTCCATTCGATATGGGTTTTAGTAACGTCTCCGCGGCCGTCCGGTTTTATGGCAATCAGTGTGGCATAGGGTTCTATGGCAAATATCCGCCCGGCGGCGTAAATTGGCGATGGTGCAATTTCACCGCCCAGGCATTTCACCCGCCAAAGTTCTGTGCCGTTTGGTTCATACGCTATAACCCAGGGATCAGCGCAGGTAATTATCTGATGTTGATTCCCAATTTCGGCTACAATGGGCGATGACCATGAATTTGGGACGGGTCGTTTCGTTTCCCATACAGTGCGGCCGGTAAACGTATCTAACGCTATTAACTTCGATATTTCGTCTTCGGCACCCCCCTGGTCATATTGAATCAATAGTAGATTTCGATACATCGCAAGTGAAGTCGAATGTCCATATCCATTGTCAGGGATGCCTAAATTTCGTGACCAGAGTTCCTTACCATCGAAATCAAAGCAGCCAACATCCCCAGTTGGGAAAATGGCACAAATCCGGCGGCCATCCGTCACAGCGGTGGGTGCGGCATAACCAGGCCCCCCATCATCCATCACCTCAATAGGTTTGGTACTGCCGCTTGTCACGCCACGTTTCCATAGGAGCTTGCCCGAAAGTGCATCAAAACAATACACTTCGCGAGTGTTTTTGTCTGCACCGGTGACAAAGACACGATTGTTCCAGACGATGGGGGAGTTGTGGCCTGTCAGCGGCACCTTGCTTTTCCATAAAATGGCTTCATTTTTCGTGCCGTTCCAACTTGCAGGGACATTTGTATAGGCACTTATTCCGAGTCCGCCGGGCCCGCGAAAACGAGGCCAATTCTTTTTAATTTCTGCCATCGAAGGATAAGAGGTAGCTTGCATATCGGCTGTGCTGAAGTCGATCCAGGGCCTGGTTGCAAGAAATAGCGATGTTGAGCCTAACGTAACTAAGCCCACGGTTACGGCCCACCGAGCGTATATTGCTGTGCGGACTTGCTGGTTGAGTTTATCAGAGGCCGGCTGTGGTGCCGGCAGTTTCTTTTTGTAAGCGGATGCGGATTTGAAGCCGATTAAAAATACTATGACACCGCCCAGGAGCAGGTAGCTGCCTCTGTGCGAAAAATCCCATCTCCGTATCCTTACCTGCCTGATTTGCAAATCCAATTGGCGAATCCTGTCTTGTTTGACCTGAAGATACAACCGGCGAATCTTTGGCAGGAGCTGCTTGTCGTCAGGATTGTTACGGATTTCTGTTTTGAGAACCTCCAACTCTTTTGCCCGGTTGGGATCAACAACGCTCCGGGAATCCATCTCCTGAATCTGCGATATAAGCTGCTGGTCATCGGGCTGTTGGCGAAGTTGTATTTTGAGGGCCTCCCACTCTTCCGTTCGCTTAGGTTCGGCGACTGTCCTCTGAAAGTAATTGAAGAGCATGAGTTCAAGGACGATAAGAGAAAATACGCCCCCGATGACCGCAGTGGCGACTGCGGTGTAATACCATTGACTTGTCAGCTTAGTAGTATTTCCGGATGTAGCTTTATGTGTATCGTCAATCGGAGTTTTCATTGACTTTCACCCATCGTTTCTTTCGCTTGTTTGCGTTTAGAATGCTCTTTGGGACAATATTCGAAACATCGACCACATGCCAGGCAGCCTGCCCTGTCGGCTTCGTAGTCAATTCTGTGGCGTCTCAGAGACAGACCTATCAGCTTTAGGGCAATGACGAGACCGACAAATCCACCGGAAAGCCATCCGCCGAGGCCGAACCTTGCCTGGATGGCCAAAGCCTCTGCGTAAAGATCTTTGACATTTTTGCCCATTGCTCTAAAAGCCGCACTGGCGTCTGTTGTCCCTTCTTCCTGGCCGGTTTCTTCAAGATATATGCGGTCAGCAAGCCTGACCGTGGCGTGAACTCGTGATGTGACGGGTCGAAGTACGGATCCGATCCAGCCAAATGACAGGACTAATATGGGCAGGAGAATAATCAGAAATACGAGCCTTCTTTTACTTTTATTATAATCGTGGGCCGGCCAGTCTTCAGTAGGGATTTTGATAGCACCAAAGGGACACGAATCTTCACACAATCTGCAATTTATGCAGTCGTCCGGAGTAATGGTAACACGCCATTTCGAGATGCGAGAAAGCTGCCTCAAAATTACGCCATAGGGACATATAAAGCGGCAATATGGCCGGCCTATGAACATGCCTATGAACAAGAAGCATGCTCCGAGTATCAACATGTTAAAGCTTCCACTCAAGCGGAAAAAGGAAACGAAGGGGTCATACCGGCATATGATGAATGCACTGCCGGTGGCAGCAAACAAAACCGCGGCGGCCAGATAAACATAAGCAAACAGGCGTAATCCGTTTTCGAGCCATTGGGGCAATGAAGTCGGGCGTAGAAGTACCAAATCCTGGATGACGCCGAGGGGACATACGGCCGCGCAGAATGACCTTGCGAAGAACAATGTGAATATCAGCGGGAGCAGGAAAAACAGCGTAATTGTAATCGGGACGGCGTAGTTTGGGTCGAAGAAGGACAAGGCGACATTTTGAATCGCTCCAATCGGACAGACGCAGCCCTTTCGCCAGAAGCCGAAATAAATAAGTGAGAAAATCATCATCACGAATATTGCCCGGCGTTTGCGTGTTTTTAAGACCAAAAATGTGGACAAAATGAGTGCGGCTAATAGCACTAACGTATCTATGTATTCGTACACAGTCTGTCGCGGCCCCGGTGTGGTAGGGCTCGGCTGCACGTAGCCGCTTTCAAAATCCGGGGGGGGGAACCGTTCTGCTGCCGATGCAAAAGTGCAGGGAAACAGAAAGAGCGCCAAGCTGATTGTGATATAAGTGAGACGTATCATTAAACGTGGTCCACCCTCTTAAGCAGGTAAGGCTTGTCGGCGGGGACCCGCTTATATGCTCCCGAAGGACAAGCTGCGGCAATTGAGCACTCATTGCAGTTCAAACAGCGGTCGTGGCGAACCTGAAGATATAGTGAGCTGTTTCCAAAAGTGCTGCAGCCCTTGACACATTTGCCGCAACCCATACAGAGCGGTTCGTCGATGGTATACTCGTAATAAGGGTCCTCTATAAAAGTTCTTTTTATCGCGCCGGTGGGACAGAGCTGATTTTCCGCGGCCTCGTTGATATCCGCGGGTTCGGGCCCGAAGAAGCCGAAACAAATTCTACAGTATCCACACACTGCGTAGGCATGGACACACTTTACGGCCGATTCTTCCAGTACACAGTATGTTGCACAGTTGCCGCATGCGATACATATTTCGGGGTCGATTTGCCATACGGTGTTTTGCTTATTGTTCTTTTTTCCCGCAAAGACGGCGGCACCACCAGTCGCTCCGAGCAGCCCCAACGCTCCATATCGTAAAGCGGCAATAAGCATTTGTCGGCGGGTTTGTTCCTGTTGCGGATTTTTGCTCATTATTCTTCCTTAATTGGCTATGAACTTCAATCACCTGTTATTGCTTTTGGGGGTTTCTTAGTGAATGTTCTGACCACATTCTTGATGGTATCCAGCACGAAAATACGGCCGCTGGTATTTACGGCCACATCAAAACCTCCGGCCTGAGAGGCGGGGCCGAATTCAGAAACACGCGAGGCGCCACCTTCGACTAATTGTTCCGGACCGGCGACGACGCCGACGAAAGCTCCTTCGGGATCGTAAATTTTGACGCGTATGAGGCCCTTCTCGCAGGTGACGAAGTTTTCATCGGCAAGCATGGCAAAATTGACCGGATTGCAGCAGCCGCAGAAGCCTTTTACACCTGCCGAGAATTGGCCCCACCAAAACTCGAGGTCACCATCAAACGTGTATGCTTCAATTCGATGCTGTCCCGGATTGGTCACTCGCAACAATCCATCACGAGCAACTGCGAGGTCAAAATACGGACTCGGTATGACGAAGCCGGTAATGTTTCTGTCTTTGTCTTTGGCACCGATACGATTGATTAACTTTCCTGTTTTGTCGAATCGATGAACAATGCGATTTCCGGCATCTGCGACAAAAACATCGTTTTTTGAAACGGCGATGCTGGTCAAGACAGCATTATTACCCAAGTTTTCCCATGCTGCCAGCCGTGTTCTCTGGCCATCATAGATTTCGACATGGTCCTTCATGCCGACATAAATCTTTCCGTCACCGGCTACGGTCAAACACATTGGCGCGTCGGTAAGCTTTATTTCGCCGAGGTCATTGCCGTTTTCATCGAATTTGCGAATGGTTTTGTCGCCGGCTACATAGATAGTTCCCTGGGAATCAAGGGCAATGGCGCGGGATTCGGTAAAGCGTGTGTTGATTGCCGGAGCCGATTCTTTATAAAGAATCAGGTTCGGGTCGATTTTGCCGAGGTCTTTAAGGTCATAGATGAACTCTTGCCCCAGACCGCTGCCTTTTTTACCCGTTGTGTCGAGCCGTATGAGAGCAACAACGGCAATAGCAATGGCAACAAACACAGCTACTAATATTTTAATGTTTGTTGTTCCTAATTGCGTGTTCATTTTGATATCTTCTCAATTTTCACATTCAAATTTTCAAGCCATTCATTGTAACAGAAACAAGCCCTGACTTCAATGTCACCTGGCTATTGGCCGGTGACGTCGAGACATATCATTCGGTTCATATCGCGGACAATCAATCTTCCGGAAGCGATGGCCATAGGTCCCCACGATTCCGGTCCCTCCAGCACCTTCGCTTCAGCAAGCTGTTCATAGCCGGCCGGAGTCGCTTGTGCCAGAGTCAACACACC
>JAUWLI010000374.1 GCA_030613765.1 Phycisphaerae bacterium | reverse complement strand
AGTGGGTATGGGCTCTATGGGTATCTATATGGATGACTGCGTCAGCGGTACGCAGATATATGGCAATGTGCTGTGGAAGCTTCACCGGGCGGTGTTTCTCGGTGGCGGACGCGACTTTAAGGTCGAGAACAACATCTTCATCGACTGTGACCCGGCGATCAATATCGACGGTCGGGGTTTGAGCAAAGCACCCGTCTGGAACAATATGGTTTACAAGACAATGAAACAACGGCTGGAGAGGATGAACTGGAAACAGCCGCCCTACAGTACGCGATATCCGGAGCTGGCTGACCTGCAAAAGTACTATGCCAAGGATGATGGCCTACCGCCGGGCAACATCCTTGTGGCACGCAATATTTGCGTTGGTGAAAAATGGCTGACAATCCGTTGGGGTGCAACTAAAGAAATGGTCACCGTCCAGGATAATCTTATCGAGGGCGACCCACATTTTGTCGATGCAGCGAGCGGAGATTTCCGCCTGAAGGACGATTCGCCGGCTTTCGAACTCGGTTTCAAAAGGATTCCTTTCGAGCAGATTGGTCTTGTGAAGAAAACAACAAGGTCAGAAGAAACAAATCCAGGTATTGTGGCGGGAGGCAAGAAAGAAAATTCGCTTTATGTCGGCTTCTCTTCTGTGGACATCACCCCGAAAAAGCCCGTAGTCGTAATTGGACAAATGCACAAGCGGATTGCAAGGACCACTCTCGATCCCCTTACGGCAACTGTATTGGCTATGGAAACTCGTGGCGGGGGAACAAACAGTGAGCAGGCTATTATGGTTTCATGCGATGTAATATTTATCCGCAAGCAAATCCAGCAGCGCATCAGAGACCTCGTGAAACCTCAAATTCCCGACTTTGATGTTCGTAAACTATTTTTGAATGCCACTCATACCCACACTGCTCCGGGCTTCATCGACAATGCTTTCAAGGGCCTTTATGACGTAAGCAAGGACGAGGGTGTTATGAAGGCATCCGAATACGGCAAATTCTTTGTGGAACGACTCGCCGAGGCTGTAATTGGGGCATGGCAAAACCGCAAACCTGCCGGTATGAGCTGGGCGCTCGGGCACGCAGTGGTTGGAATGAATCGGCGGGCATACTATTTCGATGGCTCGTCCGTTATGTATGGAAATACAAATGCAGAGAATTTCTCAAATATCGAAGGCTCTGAAGACCATGCAGTAGAAATGCTGTTCTTCTGGCGACCGGGGGAGAAGCTGACGGGGATCGTAATCAACATCGCTTGTACCTCCCAGGAAACGGAAAATTTAAGCGAAATCTCAGCCGATTTCTGGCACGATGTCAGGGAAGAGATTAGAAAGCGATACTCGAAGGATCTGTTCATTTTTTCGCAATGCGCCCCGGCCGGGGACCTGTCACCGCATCTGCTCTTTCGTAAAAAAGCAGACGAAATTATGCTGAAAAGAAGAGGTATATCGAGGCGACAGGAAATTGCCCGGCGCATTGCGAATGCAGTTGATGATGTATTCGGACTGGCAAAGACAGATATCAAATGGAAGCTTCCGTTCAAACATATAGTAGTACATCCGGACTTGCCTGAGCATGAGCCTGCCGTTTTGCCCTTTTACGAGACCGATCCCATCAAGCCCATTGAATTTCATGTGATTCGACTGGGAGATATCGCGATAGCGACCAATCCATTCGAATTGTATATCGATTACGGCATCCGTATCAAGGCCCGCAGCCAGGCGGTCTTGACGTTACTTGTGCAATTGTCCTGTCAGACTAATGGATATCTGCCGACAGAAAAGGCCGTAAAGGGTGGCGGTTACAGCGCCGACAAATTCGTTGTAGGGCCGAAAGGGGGACAAATCCTGGTTAATGAGACTGTCAAGAAAATCAATGAATTGTGGTAGCTTGAATTTTTCAGATGGGATTTTCTCTTGTTTTATTTTGTTAGTGCTGTCTGAAAGTGGGAGAATGTGACATGGAAGAAAAAAATATCCCTCCGGCCGGCCAGGAACCCTGCTGCGACAAGCAGTCCGCCAGGGGCGGATGTAAATGTGCTAAAATCAATCGCCGGGATTTTATGGCATTGACCGCAGTCGGTGCCGCCGGGACAGTATTGAATAGCACCAAGCTTCCGGTCATAGCCGGCCCCTTCAAAGAGAACGAATATCTTAAAACCATTCCTTTCGATAAGAAACTCGATCCCCGATGGGTCGCTTCGCTCACTGCACGGGGCAAGCCTACTATAGTGACTGATCCTGCAGCTTTGCAGCACATTGGCATGCCGATTGGCGGATTGTTCACTGGAAACCTCTATCTCGGCGGTGACGGAAAATTATGGCTGTGGGACATCTTCAACCGCGTTGTCGAAGGAATCCTTCCCAGACAGGTGCAATATAAGGAACAATCAGTGGGGACACGCAATGGTGCGAACTACATATCTCCAGCCCCTCCCACATCCCCCATTGAGCAGGGTTTTGCTGTCCGAATTGATGGTAAAGTCCGTCCGTTCGACAACACGGGTTTTACTAATATTTCGTTCGAGGGGTGGTATCCAATTGGCAGGGCGACCTACAGAGATAAAGGCTGTCCTGTCTCTGTCAAATTAGAGGCATACTCACCTTTTATCCCGCTTAATACAGACGATTCGTCCCTGCCGGCAACAATAATGAGCTACACAGTTAAGAACGAATCCGGCAAAATGGTCACAGCTGAAATCAGCGGCTGGCTGGAAAATGC
>JAUWLI010000337.1 GCA_030613765.1 Phycisphaerae bacterium | reverse complement strand
GCCTTCGGCCTGTTCGCCCGGTCTGAAAGGCAGCGGCTCAGCAAACTGAACAACAACACGGCGTAAGTAGTTATTCACCTCATCGACCCGCGAAATATGACCTGAACGAGTAAAATCTGTCATATCGAACGATTCTTCCGGCCCAAAGCGAGGCACACTAAAGCGAGTCGTTATATGCTGGCCGAGGCTGGGACAACTGCCGTCGTCGTGGCAGGTAAATGCCGCACCCCTGCTGGAAACATCAACCATCTGACCCTGTGAAAGCACATCGTTAAAATCCCCGGCGAACCAGATCGGCCAATAATAACGAAGTCTTTGCTCTGTTCTTCGCTCAGTTGTTTCACCCATTGTAAATCCCCTGAAATCTGAAAAACCATTTGTCTCTGTGCTGTCCAAGTCGACAGATTTAGGGAGCCACTTTATAAGCGAACGCCGAAAAAAACGCCGCTGCTTGAATTGATAACCCAGATTTGACCTTTTCTCGCCTTAGAGCGGTAGAATGGCACAGGCAGGTTTTTTACAACTTTCTCGCCTTTTTTCATTTCTCGACAAACATATTCCTATAATCAACCGCCAGCCTAAAAAACGTGACAGAAAAACTGATTCTATTTAGACTAAATAAGCAGTTCGAGTGTATTACAGGTGACGGACGTTCGTTCTAAGATGACGCGTGCAGGATATAGATGATAGAAGACAAGCTGCTCATGTGGAAACTCAAGTGCGGCAGTAATGACGCTCTCTGCCGTATCTATGAGAAATACAAAGATAATCTACTCAGGCTTTCAAGTGCTCTTTTAAATGATTCGACCGCTGCCGAAGATATTGTACACGATTGTTTTGTCGCTTTCGCGCAATCCACCGAAAAGTTGAAACTCAGCGGCAATCTGAAAAGTTATCTGGCAACCTGTGTTGTCAACCGTGCTCGCAACTGGAATCGTTCAAGGCAGCGACACACAACAACTGACCTGAATGAAACTGAATCTGCCATCTCAAATACAAAGAGGCCGGAACAATGGATAATTTACAACGAGCGATTAAGACAACTGAACAACGCCCTGGCCCAGCTTTCGTATGAGCAGCGAGAGGCAATATCTCTCCGGCTGCAAGGCGGAATGAAATTCAGAGAAATTGCTAAGTCGCAGGATGTTTCAATCAGTACAATCCAGAGCCGATACCGCTACGGATTGGATAAACTGCGGTCACTTTTAAACAGTGAGGCCAAATTATGAGACCGGCAGAAAATATAGAAAAGCTGATAAAAAATACAAAGATCGATACCAACGCCAAAACCGATGAAGCAGTTCTTGATGACGTCCTCAAGGCATTCGAAAAATCAAAAAACAAAAAGTCGGTGACTCATCAGCCGAATATCCGGAGAATAATTATGAAAAGCAGAATAACAAAATTAAGCGCTGCGGCGGTTGTGGTTATGGTTGGAATTGTTGTGGTTGGAAGTTATTTTACAAAAGAGGGTCTTGAGAAAATGCCCGCCGGTCAATTGCAAAGCAACAAACAAACCAATGCTATCACTTCCCAAGGGACTGATACAACAAAAGCAAGATCTCTCTCAATGGAGAGGCTCAGCACACCGACTATAGCTCAGAATGTAGCTCGATCATCAGCTGTTATACGTGCCAGGTTTTTAGAAAGAACCGATACCGGCAGGGAGTCGGACGGCTTGGTAGCAAGTAAAATAACCAATACCGGTACGGAATCGGGATTCTTGATAGAAAGTAAATGGAAGATGGATGTCATCAAGGTAATTTATGGCAAAGTCTCTGGCCAAACGATAGAGGTTATGTGTTGGCGACATCCTGAAATAGAAGAAGAAGGTCTGGAGGTGATTATGACTCTGCGTATGATTGAGGGGCAAATCTACCGCCGTGAAGCTACGTATTATGGCGCTCCCGAACAATCATTAGATAGTATAGAGAAAGAATTCCGAGAAGTTATAGAAAGTGGCGCACATTTGTCAGCAAGCCCTATTGATATCAAATACTAATCCGATACTACTGGCGACGAAGCAAGCGCACGATTGTCGGTAGGGATGCGCCCAGCCGTTTGGTCAATGGACCTTGGCAAGTCCGGTCGCTGGGCAATTATCGGCGGATTTTAATAATACAACCTGATTGTTTTGAAATAACATGTCGCCCAAAGGCCGGGTTGGTTTGGCTCGGCCTTTTATGTGCCTTTGTGGATATGCTATTATGATTGACTGATTATCTCTTTTACAAGCCTGCAAAACTCTCGCCCTCGCTGCTGGAAATTATCGAACATATCGTAGCTTGCGCAAGCAGGGCTCAGCAGAACAACATCGCCGCTCTCTGCAAGTCGATTCGCCAATTGGACGGACTCGGCAAGAGATTTGACAAACTCAATTCGCGTCTGGTTTTTAGGGCAAGCCCTGATTGCATCCGCGATTTTTTCGGCGGTCTGACCTATCAAAATAGCTGCCTTGGCGCTTTCGGCTATCTTTCGGCCGAGCCCATCAAAAGCCACTTTTTTGTCATAGCCGCCGGCAATAATAATTCTCGGCTGCTCAAAAGCCTCGATCGCAACAATCGTACTTTCGGGTGTGGTAGCTTTAGAATCATTGTACCAGGACACACCATTTACCTTTGCAATCAGTTCGAGCCGATGCGGCAGTGCCTTAAACTGCGGCAACGAGCTTTTGAGCTGGCCATCGTCAATACCGAAATGCCGGGCGATGGCAACAGCGGCCGCGAGGTTCGAGAGATTAGCTCTGCCCGGCAAGCCGAAACTCTCGCGGATTTGCTCACTTACATCGTCGGCCGAAAATGCGATACAAATCCTCCCGGCATCTTTCTTGTATTTATCAAACCACTCGGCGCCAATTTCGTCTTCGGCATTAAAAATAGATACGGCAGGGAATTTATCCTCAGGTTTTTGAAATTTGAAGATACTCTCTTTTGCGGCGCAATAATCAGCAAATATACCGTAGCGGTCGAGATGGTTTGGGGTAAGGTTCGTCAAAAGCGCAACTTTTGGTGCTTTTTGGATTTGCGCCAATTGTTCTATCTGAAAACTTGATAGCTCCAGCACAACCAAATCATCAGGAGCGATTTGGTCTAACCTGGTTAATAACGGCTCGTTGCCGATATTGCCGCTGAGCCAAACGTGCTCGTCGCTCGAGCTTCTGAGCAAGTGGGCCGTCAGCGCCGCTGTTGTGCTTTTGCCATTGGCTCCTGTTATGCCGATTATCAGTGCAGGACAAAACTGGAAAAATATGTTTATCTGGGATGTAATGAATTTCTTGTGGCGGCGGGCGATTTTGAGAAACTCATTATCGCCGGGCACGGCGGGATTGGCGATGATAATATCGGCTTGTTCAAAATCTATCGCGTTGTGTGAGCCGAGATGAAATTCAATATCAG
>JAUWLI010000332.1 GCA_030613765.1 Phycisphaerae bacterium | reverse complement strand
CCTTTTCAAGGAAAATAGATTATGGATATATTTCACATCGAAGGACCGGTCCGGCTTTCCGGCAGCATTAAGATAAACGGCTCAAAGAACGCATCCCTGCCGATAATGGCCGCATCTATTTTAGCGAAGGGAAAATCAGTTCTTTCATCAGTACCGCACCTTTCTGATATTTCCGTGTGCGGGCAATTGCTTAGCCAGTTGGGCTGTAAGATAAGTAGAAGCTCAAACGGGGATTTATGCATAGATTCGACTGTGATTGATAATCCAGTCGGTGAGTATGAAATCGTCTGCAGGATGCGGGCCAGCATTTGCATACTCGGCCCCCTGCTTGCCCGCTGCGGCAGAGCTGAGGTATCAATGCCCGGCGGTTGCGCAATCGGTGACAGACCAATTGATATTCACGTAAGGGGGCTGCGAGAACTTGGCGCAAAAATCCATCTCAGGAACGGTTATATCATCGCTGAGGCTCCGAACGGCTTAAAAGGCAAAGAGATTTTTTTGGGCGGAGCGTTCGGCTCGACCGTCCTGGGGACTGCCAATGTTCTGATGGCCGCAACATTGGCAAAAGGTAAAACCGTTATCGAATCAGCGGCCTGTGAGCCGGAAATAGCCGACCTGGCAAACTGCCTTAACAAGATGGGCGCAAAGATAACGGGGATCGGCTCACCCCGTCTAACCGTCGAAGGGGTGCAAGAGTTGCAGCCTGTCGAATACAGAGTTATTCCGGACCGAATCGAGGCCGGCACCTTTATGGTCGCCGCCGCTATAACTTCGGGCGAGCTGCATCTGCACAACTGCCGGCTCGATGACATGATGGCAGTCGTAGACAAGCTAAGAAATATCGGCATAACAATTGATGCTGAAGACGATGGCTGTGTTGTTACTCGAAGGAATCCTATAAAAACCGCTGACATTACGACCCAGCCATATCCCGGCTTCCCCACAGATTTGCAGGCCCAGTTTATGGCCCTTCTGTCACTGGCCAGGGACAATAGCGTCATCATCGAAAAAATCTTTCCCGACAGATTCATGCACGTTGCCGAACTAAATCGAATGGCGGCAAATTTACGCAAGGAAGGCCCGACTGTCATAATAGCCGGCGTAAAGAAGTTAATAGCCGCTCCCGTAATGGCTTCGGACCTGAGGGCTTCAGCAGCACTGGTTCTGGCCGGTCTGGCCGCGGAGGGTACTACAATTGTCAGCAGAGTTTATCACATCGACCGAGGCTATGAAAAAATCGAAGAAAAACTCAATCCAGTCGGCGCAAATATCACTCGCCAAAGTGTTTGAGCGAATCGCTTGGGTGAAAAAATATTCTCCTGTTAAGAATGGAGAATAAGAGAGGAAACAGGTAACTATAAAGATGCTGTCTTACATACTCCCTGCCCGGTCAAGATTCTATTGGATCATCGGATTGCTAACCACTATTTGCCTTTCTTCTGTTTCAAATGCCGCGAGTCAAAAGATAAAACCGCCATGGGAAGGTCAGTACAAAATCAAGCCGCACGAAAAAGACCGACTTACTCCCGCCGACATTGTAGGACCCGATGGTCTCGTATACCCCAATTGGACAAAGTGTGGAGTCCAGGGCGGCATACCCTCAGTAAAAGTCCTCACTACTATCGAAAAATTCGGCGGTAAAGCAAACGACAATCTGGACGATTCAGTTGCTCTTGACCGGGCCTGCCGGTCAGCCGGCAAGAATGGGGGCGGGGCCGTAGTGCTCGGTGAAGGGACATATTATCTGGACCGGCCGGTGACCATTCGCGACGACAATGTGGTGATTCGGGGCAAGGGCAGGAACAAAACCAAACTGGTTTTCCGCTATACGATACCTAAAAACGGTGTCGGCTTTTATACACCTGCACCTGGAAGCCGTGTGGGTAAAGAGACCCGCATCGAGATACACTGCCAGCCTGCCGGTCTTATGAAAATGACAATCATGGCCGATGATGTTGTGATTAAAAGATGGGATCGCAGCAAACACTCGGGCAATAGTTTCGCGTGCGCAACAACCGGCCGGGAAATCACCGATAAACTGGCAAATGGTCCACATACCCTCAAAGGCATCGCAGAATATAAGGACGGAACGAAGCTTACAGGCCAGATTGCAATCGTTCTGGACTCATCTTTTACCGACCGGCGTTCTGTCCCGAGCAACCTGGCCGTTATCACATTCCAAGGGCGCGGTCAGGTCGGCAGGAAAATCAAACTGGGCCAGGACGGCAAACGCGGCGACCAGACACTTACGCTCCAGAGCACACAAGGCCTAAAGGCCGGCGACTGCCTCTACATCGAAACCCCAGCTACAGCTCGCTGGAAACAACTCACCAAAAACGCCTGTAAGTGGGGCCTGTATCGCTGCTATGAGGTAACCATCAAAAATATCAAAGGCAATGTCATCACAATCGACCAGCCGCTTCGCATCGACTTTCCGATTATTGACGGTGCCTTCGTCCAGAAAATCGTGCCTATCCAACACTGTGGGATTGAAGATTTATACATAGAGCAGAAACAAAATCTGTGGATTAGCAGCGTGCTTTTCCACCACGGCTGGAACTGCTGGGCGAAGGGCGTGAAGGTGAAGATGTGCGGCCGTTTCCCCGTCTATGGTCAGATGGCCAAATGGTGTGAGATTCGCGACTGCATTTTCGACGATGCATGGTTCAAGGGTGGAGGCGGCACCGCATATACAGGCTGGGACCGATGCTGGGACTGCCTGATTGAGAACATCGAAACATTTAAGATGCGCCATGCACCTCTGTTCCAGTGGGCGGCAAGCGGAAACGTCATCCGACAAAGTATCTTTCACGATAGCGACGGACAATGGCACGCAGGATGGACAAACGAGAACCTTATTGAGCAGTGTGTCATCAAATCGGTGACCGGTCACGGTGGCTACGGTTACGGAATGTGGGCCTCGCCACCAGGGGACACAGCACATGGGCCCAACGGTCCGCGAAATGTTGTTTACAACTGTGACATCAGTTCAGTAAAGACAGGCCTTTGGATGGGCGGTATGAATGAAAACTGGCTGATTCTTCACAACCGCTTTACGGTTCAAAAAGGCTACGGCGTGTTCGCAAAAACAGCCAGCTTCGACCATATTATCAAGGACAATGTGTTCATACTCAAAGATAAATCCTCGCCTATGGTCTTCCTGGCCTCTAAAGACTGCATTGGCGTTGAGATAACCGGCAACCTTTCATACGGCGGCAATGCAAAAATTACTGCCGGCAGTTCCAAACCGATATTGCTTAAGGACAACCAGACCTTTCCGCTTGCTGACGCACCAAGACCAAAGCCCACTATACCATCAATTTACGAATGGCAAATAGCCCAGCAACGAAAGTAGAAAAACAACAACCACAGCCCAAACACAAACCGTAAATATGTGTGCTATTCGCTTATCAGCTCAATC
>JAUWLI010000230.1 GCA_030613765.1 Phycisphaerae bacterium | reverse complement strand
ATTATCTCGACCTCAAGGAAAATCGGCACCTCTGCCGGGGCGGAGCAAAAGAATCTTCTACCTGACACAAAACAAAAGCAGCCATTCGAAGCTCAGAAACAGGTACCAGAACAGGTAATCGACAGAAAATCAATAGCCGATATAGACCCGCTTACAGAACCTGACGCGGTTAAAAAAAGGATCCAGATGTTCCAGGGCTTGGATCAAGAACTGATAAGCATTGAGCAGCAAAGCGATATGGAAATCACAGAGTGGATTAACGGCTTGGAGGAAATCACAACTAATATTGTAAAAACCGTCTATGAGCAAATCGGAGAAGAGTATGAATTCGTAAAAAAGCAGGCTGACGAAGAAAAAGCGGATAAAACGACAACTGCGATAGATGGCATGATATTATACAGGAGTGTGCGTTTCGAAAAAATTGTAGAAAAAATGCAGGAAGAAGAAATGCGCCGCGAAGCGGCGGAGTCAAGGAGAGGTAGCCGGTCACGAAGGAGCACCAGGAGTCGCACAGGAACAAGGGACAGCGGCTATAATAATAATACCTATAATGTTGGAAGCGGATATCAGGATACTTCAAGACGGAGCAGCAGCAGAAGAAGGACTCGACAAGATTTGAACAGCAAGCCATCGCAACCAAAAGTTACCATAAAGCTTCCGTTTACCGACCCTAACACAGTAAAAGCCAGTCTAAAGACCTATGAAGGCCTTGAAACAGAGTTGAGAACCGTAGACAGGCGGGGCTTAAGGGAGATGCGAGGATGGATATCCAAACAGAACGCAACCTCACCAATACTGGCAAAAGCAGTATATCAGCAAGTCGAAGAAGAGCTTAATTTTGTCAGAAAAATCGCCATCGAAGAAAAAGCGTCAAAGACAATGGTGGTAATCGATGCACTGCTCGTAACAAGGAACGAGCGATTAGACAAACTCTCCAAACAAATGGTGGTGGAAAAGAGGAAGTTACGTCAGGCAGAGACCAGCACAAGCAGAACAAGGACACGAAGATAGCCGAATCAGCCCGGCCAAAAACCTGCGAACCAATAACACACACAGCAAACATCCGGCAAAGGGGGACTTTTACTTTTCATATTTTTCCGTTATAATCCCTGAACGATTTTGAGAAGGAATTCGAAATGGAAAAAAGGTTAGAAGGAAAAGTCGCGATAGTAACAGGGGCCAGCCGGGGAATTGGCAAAGCTATCAGTCTCGCATTGGCTAAAGAGGCCGCAACGGTCGTCATTGCAGCGAGAGCGATAGATAAAATGAATGAAACCGCTAAGCTCGTCACGGCAGCCGGCGGAAAAGCACAGATAATCCCAACAGAACTGACCGATGAGCGCTCCATCAAAAACCTCGTCAAGGCAACCGCTGAAAGGTTCGGCCGCCTCGAAATACTGATTAATAATGCTGGTATCACTCATTCGGCAAAGCTGGAAGAAACCTCAACCGAAGACTGGGATCGCTGCCAACAGATTAACACACGTGCACCGTTTATACTTTGCAGGGAGGCCCTGCCGCTGCTGAAAAAAGCCGATGCTGCATACATTATTAACATCGCCTCGGTTGTGGGTGTAAAGGGGTATCCGCTTCAAAGTGCATATACCGCATCTAAGCATGCCCTTCGCGGAATGACCATATCATTGTCTGAGGAGTTAAAAGGTTCGAACATTCGCGTGCATTTGCTCTGCCCCGGCGGTGTCGATACTGAACTGGTCCAAAATGTCCGACCCGATATAAAAAAGCAGGACCTTATGCAACCGGAAGAAATAGCTGAATTAGTCTTATACCTTCTCACCCACAAAGGAAACGCCGTGGTCGATGAGCTGCACATCCGTAGGGCGGCTTCAACACCGTGGTTTTAGAATCCTTCCATATTACATTTGAGGATAGTTATGCGGTTTGTTTGTCAACGGGTTTTGCACGCACAGGTTGAAGTTAATGGCCAATCAGTTGGCCGAATCGATAAGGGACTGCTCGTTTATCTTGGTGTTGGCAAAGAGGACACCCTCAAAGATGCTGAGTTTATGGCTGAAAAGCTGATAAATCTGCGTATCTTCCCGGATGACGACGGAAAGATGAACCGAAGCCTGCTTGATGTCGGCGGTGCGGTTCTGCTCGTCAGCAATTTTACCTTGCACGGCGACTGTCGAAAGGGTCGCCGACCCGGCTTCGATGCTGCTGCCCAGCCCCAGTTGGCCGAACAGCTCTACGAAAAAGTAGCTGACCTGATTGCCAGGCAGGGCGTAACGGTCGAGAAAGGCCTCTTCGGTGAATATATGCACGTAACCAGCACTAACGACGGCCCCATTAACTTCATCCTCGACAGCTCCCGCCTGTTTTAGCAATCCGCTGCGAAAAGGCGAAATCTAAACATCGCCCTATTCCGGCTGGTCGTTCTGGCTTTGCATTTTTCCCCCTAAATTATACTTGACTAACAAGTGAAAGCTGGTATAATGAGTTTTTAGGACGAGTTTTTGAGTGAGGAGGTTCATTTATGATAAGGAAAGCTGTTCTTTTCTGGGCAATTTGTGCAACTTTGTTTTTCGTGGTTGATGTGGTCTTTGGCGCAATGGTCAGGGACGAGTTCTTAATAGAGCAGTCGAGATTCAATCAGGCTCGTTCTGATGGTAAAAGGGGTGCCAATATCTGGTTGCCTTTGGGGAGGGACACGCAGCGTTGGCAATTCTGGAGAATGCGGGAACATAACGAAAGTGTCGATGATGTAACATGTTGGGATTTACAAGGCCACTATGCCTGTCGTGTGTACGATGGAACTTATATCCCCGCTGCGTGTGTTACCTCGAAACCTGACGAATTAGAGTTCCACGCTGGTGATTGGAATGAATTTATTACCAATGGATGGATGGTAATTCAATCTAACAATTCAAACAGACCTCTTGAGATTAATGTTCCTCCTGATACGACAGATTTATATATGTACGCGTATTGTAATAGTAACTATGGCATTGGAACACTTTCTCTTGAGAGCGGTTCTGCGGATTTAATAAAGACATTATGGGATTTCAGCGATACCGGTGATTTCGCAAACGGCAACGGAAGTTATCCAAACTATTTTTCATTTGCCAAAATTGCAAATGACTGCAATGACGCGGTTTTTTATCTTACACCTCCCAATAATGGTAAATATATATCTGTTGCCGGCTTTGTAGCGGTTAATAAAGACTCTGTCGCTCAACCCGATACAGGGGTATTTGACCCTGAAACATTAATCAGTTTATTACCACCCGGCCAAAGTTCAACCGGACCTGCATTATTCAATTTCAATGGTGACGCTGGTACATCTTTCTGGTGGGGAATGGGGCACTGGGTGAATAACAACGGGAATAACACGTTGATTAATGAATCACAAATATTATCTTATGGTACTAATGCTACCGAATGGTTTCCTGATGAAAATCAATGGGTAAGGCAGAAAACAAAAGTCTTTTATCGACTGTTAATGGGTGACATCCGTGTGTATGACGGCTTATATTATTACAATGTTGGAAGATACCGGTGCCTTTACAGATTCACATCAACCGGTCTGATTATCTCACAGCGTTTGGAATTTAACTCTGATGCAGAGCTATGTAATCTCAATACAAATAGTCCGGCCGGTCTCTGTGGTCAGTGGTCTCTCAAGCCTGAGCATTTCGATAAAGCAATGGCAGTACCCTATAACAGTATTGCTGTAGATGCTGTAGGTCCATTTAACCATACTGATATTTGTATGTCAGCAACTTCAGCTTTAAGTATGTCAGGTAATCAGAATTTGGCGGCCTTTTTCATTGCGGACGGACGTTTCTATTGTGATGGTGGTATAAAGCCAGTAGGACAGCCACGTGCCTTTATTCGGGAAAGGACAGAGGGTTTCCATAAGTTCTATTGCTATTGGGCTTATGGCACTGATGATATACCTATAAAAGATGGCGATATAATGGAAGGGATACACCTGCGTCTGTTAACCGATACTTATGGAATGATTCCGGAATCTAATGTTTCTGATTTAAATCGGGACGGCATTGTAGACTTTTTCGATTTCTCAAGGTTTGCAGGAAATTGGCTTTGGCAAAGTCCGTAGAATCGATAATAAAAACGATAACAATTTTTTAAGGAAGTGGAATGATGAGAAAAGCAATTTTACCTTGCACGGCGACTGCCGGAAGGGTCGCCGACCCGGCTTTGATGCTGCCGCACAGCCCCAGTTGGCCGAGCAGCTCTACGAAAAAGTAGCTGACCTGATTGCCAGGCAGGGCGTATCGGTCGAGAAAGGCCTCTTCGGTGAATATATGCACGTAACCAGCACCAACGACGGCCCCGTAACATTCCTGCTCGACAGCTCCCGCCTGTTTTAACCGCTGTAAGCAGCAAATTTGGCTTGACGAATGGCCGTAGAATTCGTAGACTCACTTCTTCGCTTAATTGTTATTTTTCGAGAGTTATTGTCGTGGAAGAAGCTATTGCAAAAGCTGGTGCCCTCATTGAGGCCATGGAGTATATCCGCAGCTTTCGCGGCAGAATAGTCGTAGTAAAGCTCGGCGGAAGCGTCCTCGACGATATCACTCTGCGAAAAAAACTCCTGACCGATATCGCCTTCATGTCTACAGTCGGGATGCAGCCGATTATCGTTCATGGCGGAGGAAAAGCCATAACAAAGGCGATGGCCGAGGCTGGTCTTGAGCCCGTCTGGGTCCAGGGTCGCCGATATACCGACCAGCGCACCTTGACCATAGCCGAGCATACCCTCGTACAGACAATAAATACTCCCATTTGCGAAACTCTTACTGAGCTGGGCTGCCGGCCAATGGGCCTGCACTCGCTCAGCAGTTGCGTATTGTTTGCCGAGCCCTTAAGGCTGACCAGCGAAGATGGACGCAAGCTTGACCTCGGCCTGGTCGGACAGGTTATTGATGTCAACGCGAAATTGTTAAAGACCCTCTGTGCCGATGGCACGATACCGGTCATCGCCTCGGTAGCCAAGGACAGGGCCGGTGGCAAGTTGAATGTCAACGCCGACAGCGCCGCCGGCAAGGTCGTCGCGGCAGTAGTGGCTGAAAAGCTCGTCGTCGTAAGTGACACCCACGGCATACTGACTGACCTCGAAGATCCGGAAAGCAGAATCTCCAGCGTCGACGAAAACCAGATTAAGGATATGATTGATTCGAAGATAATCACCGATGCAATGCTGCCGAAGGTCGATGCCTGCCTGACTGCACTGGACGCCGGCGTCAAAAAGGCCCATATTATCGACGGCCGAATAC
>JAUWLI010000167.1 GCA_030613765.1 Phycisphaerae bacterium | reverse complement strand
TTCGTGAATCGAAGCCCAAACCACGAGGCATCAATCATGAGCTACGGATTATCTGGAGATGCTCTCCTCAAGATTGTTAAGTACGGTCTTCGCTTTTGAGACTTTATTACCGGCCGGTCCGTTCCAGTATATTTCTGCATTCCTCTCCAGGAGGCTTTCAATTCTTTTGCAGCCCAGAAGTACGGTGGCGTGATTTTTATTGCCCATAAATCTTCCTACTTCCGATGAGGACATCTTTGTGTGCTTTCTTGTCAGATACATACTAAAATGCCGGGCGAGTGCGACGGTCCTGTCTTTCTTCGAGGAGTGTATCTTTGCCGGTGTTATTCCGAAATATGTCGCAACGGCGGATTCGATGTCCGAAATGTGTACAATCGGGTCACACCTTTCCAGATGCTCAACGAGAACGGCCTGCGCCATAGCGAGGTTGATTTTCTGGTTTTGCAGTGCCGAGAAGGCAATTAATTTCAGCAGAGCGCCTTCCAATTCCCGCACGTTTGTGCGCAGATTTTCTGCGATGTATTTTATTACACTTTCGGGTATGCCTTTTCCGATTTTTAACCTTCCGTTGTCTGCGGCCAGTTTTCCGGCGTACTGTCTGCAGATTTGACTTCGGGTGTTGAAATCCGGGTTTTGTATCTTTACGACCATTCCCGAGACGAAACGGTTAACGAGTTTTTCCGAGATTTGCCCTATCATCTTCGGATGGGCGTCTGAGACCAGGACAACCTGCTTACCCGCCAGGTTGATAGTATTAAAAGTGTGCATGAACTCCTCCTGGGTAGACGGTTTGCTGGCCAAGAAGTGAATGTCGTCGATTGCCAACAAATCCGTTTGTCGCATTCGTCGTCTAAAAGCCTCCAGCTTTTTTGTCTTCAAGGCCAGCACAAACTGATTGACAAAATCCTCCGCTGAGAGATATAGCCAATTAGTTTGGGGGCGTTTGGAACACACCGCATTGCAAATCCCTTGCAGCAGATGCGTCTTCCCAACCCCGTATCCTCCGTGAATAAACAGCGGATTGAAAGGGCAATGTTTTTCTTCCACGACGGCTTTTGCCGCGTTGTATGCAAGTTGATTCGAGGTGCCGACAACGAACGAGTCCAAACTGAAGTGGAGCTTTTTCGTTGGAGACGATTTGGTTTTGTTTCTTTGGATATTGAGCCGATTCTGAGCCTTGTCGACAAGCTGTGCCTGCGAGTCCAGCTGATTTCTTCGCAGAGACCCGGACAGCTCCGGATCGATTGTAAATGTAATCTTCGGCCTGCTTCCGTCAACCTCCCGAACGGCCTGGCCGATTTGGTTTGAAAAATGATTTTCAATCCAGCTCGCAATGAAAAGATTTGGCACACCAACTTTCAAATATCCATTTGCAAGTGTCATCTTGGTTGAATTCTTAAACCAGATACGATACTTCTGGGGTCCGACCTTCCTTGCAAGAGCCTCGTTAATGGCGCTTATCTTTGTCCCCGCGGACCGGGCTTGCTCATCCTTGATTGTGCCCTGCATCGATATTCTCCTCTGCTAATTGTTAGTTGTAAATTTTTCAATGTTAATACCATCTGTTAAAAGCCATATATCGATTTCGAACGAAGTAGAAATTAAAATACAAAGGTAAAACAATGGCTATTATTGGTCAGCAAGTAGACAAATCAATGGCATTTTAGAAAATTTCTTTTCCACTTGATAGAGGTTGCTGCCTGCATTGAGTTTGCGCACGAAAAAAATTTATTTTGAACAAGTTTTGCACAACGTAAGTTCATTTTGTGGAAAAGCTGTGGATTCGATTTGTGTTGACTGTTCACCAAAGATGATTTACCATCTTTGAGAAACCAATTCACAAGGAGAATAACAAATGAATCGACGTAATTTTTTGAAAGTAATGGGTCTGGGTGCCGCGTCGCTTGCAGTTGAAGGCTGCCAGGGCATTAGCAAGCCTTTTACGGGGGCCAGGAACAGGAACAAGCCTAATATCGTGATAGGACTGTGCGACGACTTAGGCTATGGAGACCTTAGCTGCTGCGGCCACCGGCATATCAAAACACCAAACCTGGACAAACTGGCCACAGAGGGGATGAAGCTGACGGATTGCTATGCAGCCGCCCCGGTCTGCTCACCTTCGCGGGCGGGAATGCTCACCGGGCGGACGCCCTTCCGCAGCGGTATTTACGACTGGATACCCGGCAATAATCCTATGCACCTTAAAAAAGAAGAGATTACCGTCGCTACGCTGCTGAAAGAGGCAGGTTATGGGACATGCCATGTGGGTAAGTGGCACTGTAATGGTAAATTTAACTCGCCCGAACAGCCTCAACCAGGTGACCACGGCTTTGAGCACTGGTTCTCAACGCAGAATAATTCCCTGCCCTCACACCATAATCCCAAAAACTTTGTGCGCAACGGCGAGCCTGTTGGTGAAATGAAAGGATATTCCTCAGCGCTGATAGCTCAGGAGGCGATTGACTGGCTGAAAACAAAATGGGACCGGTCGAAGCCATTCTGCTTGTTTGTGTGGTTTCACGCACCGCACGAGCCGATTGCTACCGGGCCGGAATTTATGGAGATGTACGAGGGCAAAAAAGAGGCCATATATTACGGCAACGTCACACAGATGGACCACGAATTCGGCCGGCTGATGGAGGCGTTGGATGAAATGAAGCTGCGAGATGAAACCTTTGTGATGTTCACCAGCGATAACGGGCCCGAAACGCTGGACCGCTACCGCGGGGCGCATCGGTCATTCGGCTCACCGGGGCCGCTGCGGGGTATGAAGCTGCATATGTATGAAGGCGGGATTCGCGTACCGGGTATTATCCGGTGGCCGGGCAAGGCCAAGGCGGGAACTATTTGCGGTGAGCCAGTCAACGGGACGGACATTTTAGCCACGCTGTGCGCGATGGCAGGTGCTGGTGTGCCAACTGACCGGCCAATCGACGGCGCCAGTATTCTGCCGATTTTTAATGGTAAGAAGATAAAGCGGAAAGTGCCGCTTTACTGGCGGTATGACCGTGCGCTGAGCAGGCCATTGACGGTGGCGATGCGAGAGGGCGACTGGAAGATTTTGGCTGACAATAAAATGACGAAATTCGAACTTTATAACGTGCGCAAAGATATTGCGGAGGAGCACAATCTCGCTGACAGAGAAACGGAGCGCCTTGCGGCGATGAAGAAGACGTTAGCTAAACTGCACGCTGAAATTGATGCCGAAGGGCCGAAATGGAAATAACTTGACGCTTGATAGCAGGGTAAAAACACAGGATAATAAGCATAAAGGCAAAGAAAGTGTGCTGAAGACTATAACGAAATAAATAGCTTTCAAGATTAGGGGGTTTATAAGATGAGGCATAGAACATTTCGTAAAGTCAACCAATTTATGCAGCGAAAGATGATGCTTCGGCTGCTCAGGTCAGCTTTTTGGCTTTGCCTCGTTGGCCCTGCTTTCATCATGAATACTTCCTGCTCTGATTCTGATGAGGACAAGTATCTATACTGGGAAGGAGAAACTACTAATACACATTTCCTGGAGATTGAGACCAAAGTAGATATGGGAAGTATCTTCACCGTCCAGGATATGCTCGCGGCTGCCGGACAAGATGGTAATTTATACTTATGGGATTGGGGGGATCTCAATATAGAACCCAAGATTATTGAGTTAGACTCTCAGTTATTGTGGCTTCCAAGGTGGAATAGGGACACTCCTCTCTCTGACAACAAGGTTTACGCACTTCTTACACAGAAATGGATTGTCCATCCGTCACATGATGATGTCGACATGGTTCTTAACGACGACCTGAACCTTATAGTCCGGGAGGTCGAAGGACAAAAAGAAGTCAATCGCTGGACAGTGAAAGGATTCTTTTGTGAGCAGTTGCGAAGCACACGTAATGGCAGGTTTGTCGCTGTATTTTTAGATGATGATATGGACAGTTGGGTCAAAGGTGTTAGTCGGCGTGACGACCAACGGGGATACCGCTTGGGTGTCATAGGCCCCAGCCCAACAGACATACGATGGCTACCGACGTTTTTCCGTAAAGACTGGTCTCTGCCCAGGCCCGAAGCGGTTGCGGCCTCAGAGGATGGAAATTATGTCTGCATAGTCGGCATGGGCAATATTGGTGGTGGCTGGATTATGCTTGCTGATGTTGTTCGCAAAAAGGTCGTGTGGGAGAAGAACCCTAAACGTGAGGAACTTCCATACAGCCAATGGTGGACAGTTTGTTTTAATGATGTGTGCTTTTCACCGGATGGAAAATGTATTTATGTTGCTGGTAATTCTGGCTTGTATTGTTTTGAATCGTCAACTGGAAAGGTTATCAAACAGTGGCCCAGACCATATGCAATATCTGTGGCAGTCAGCCCGGACGAGCGGTTAGTGGCTTTTGGTGAGCTATACGACCATAAGGTGTATATATGTGATGTCAACAGTGCAAATCCTATCGGAATACCGATTCTCAGATTCAACACAGATCAGTATAGTGTCTGCTCTCTTACTTTTTCACCGGACTCCAAGTTTTTGGCCACTGAAGGTACATTGAATACGAACATCAAGATATGGAAAATGCCACCTCCGGCTATGGAAACGAAGACCGCGGCACAAAAGAATGAATAGTCTCGGCCCTTAGGAAGTGAAAACAGCACATAAGTCAGCTAAATGGACGGTTGTGTGCTTATTGAGTTTGCGTTTTACCGAAAACGGTTTTTAGCTTTGCCTTAGCCAGCGTAGTATTTCGAAGAGGCCGGGCTTTTTCCCGTACATTAGAATTCCTGTTCTGAAAATTTTTGCCGCGGCCCATGTCACCGCCAGGACGGCTACAGCCAACAGGAGGATCGTAGCACCGATTTCGACAAACCAGACATCGGCGCCTGCGGACAAGCGCAGTATCATCACCATCGGTGTCACGGGGGGTATAAATGAAAATACTCTGGCCATCGTTCCATCGGGACTTTGAATAAGCACTGGCCATGCTATCATCGGAATTATGAAGATTAACATTACGGGCATCATCAAGCTCTGGGTTTCCTTGATGGTGTTACAGACCGAGCCGATGCCGGTGAGAGTAGCGCTGAAGAAAAGAAAGCCAAGTATGTAATATACTACAAAATACAACAATAGTTCTATAGAAACATCCACGTTCAAACCCTGCCACCGAACGGCTGCATAGGCGGCAGCAAACCACAGCGCTATCACTGTCAGGCCAATACCGGCCAATCCAAGAATTTTTCCCGCCATTAGTTGAAATGGACTTACGGCCGAGAGCAGGACTTCGATAATTCTTGAACCTTTTTCTTCGATTATACTACCGAGCATCTGTTGACCGGTTCCCACCATTCCCATAAATATCATGTACATAAAAAAGAACGGCACCATCATTTTCACTATTTCATGGGTTTGGGTTTGAACCTGCTCCTGGTCATCAGTGGAGCCAATCTCCATGCGTTCAATCGGGACGTTACGGAGTTCCCTGAGCAACTCCTGGTCGAGCCGCTCAATTTGGTAGCGCCGATTCCTGACCGCCTCGCTGAAAAGATACCCGATAATCCTGGATGTATCAACGATGGCCGGCTTTGGCTTATGGGTGTAGATATTAATTTTGCCGGGCTCCTGTAAAATGTTTTCGCTTATGACAACATAATAATCGGCCTGACCGTTACGGAGCTTCGCTTTGCCTTGTGTTTGGACTTCATTGGAGTCCCGCTTAACTTCGAGGTGCTGAAGCAGAAATTTCCTATTTGGATTATCTTCATTGTAGTTATCAAAAGAAGTTTCGAGGTCTTCTGTAAGTTTTTTCGAGAAGTCTGTTACAGCGACATTGATGGGAGGTCGCGGGCCAGCTTTACTCCCGGAGAACCGGCTGGAGAAGAAAATGACCGCACCGATAATGACCGGCGTCATCAAAAGGCCTATAATAAAAGTTTTGGTCTTGGCGGTTTCAATGTATTCACGCCGGGCAATCTTAAGAATCCTCTGCATCGCTTGCTCCAACCAGGTTTACGAAGATTTCGTGCAGGGAGGGCACTTTTACCTCAAAGGCCCGCACGCGTGCGCGCTGCATAAGGGCCTTTAGAAACTGTTGTGTGTCCGCATCGGTTAAGCTGACATCCAGGCGGTTACCTTCAGATTTTACGGCCGTCACCATAGGCAGGTTTTCAACAAAGGCGGTATCTCCCTCAAGCTCGACGCTGACCGTATGGGCGCTTTGCCTGGAACGGACATTGTCGAGTGTGTCATCCAATATCAGTTTGCCCTTGTTAATAAGAAGGATGAAGTCGCAAAGCTTCTCAGCTTCGTGCATTACATGTGTGGAAAAGATTATGGTCTTGCCCTCATTTCGCATTTCAATAATGATGTTTTTCAACAAATCCTGGTTCAATGGGTCGAGGCCTGAAAACGGCTCGTCAAGAATGACAAGCTCAGGGTCGTTGATGACAGTGACCGCAAACTGGAGCTTCTGGTGCATTCCTCGTGACAGCTCCTCTACTTTTTTATCGGCCCAGTCAGCCAATTCAACGCGCTGGAGCCAGTGGGGTACACGTTGAGCAAGCTCCTTGTCATTGACACCCTTTATCGCGCCAAAATATGTAAGCACCTTCCGAGCGGTCATTTTTCTATAGAGTCCCCGCTCCTCGGGCATATACCCTATCCGGGCTTTGACC
>JAUWLI010000290.1 GCA_030613765.1 Phycisphaerae bacterium | reverse complement strand
CGCCATTTAGTGGAGCCATATTGTTTACGAAGCCGCATAATATCTCTGATTCTACCACCGGTGGCTATCGTTTCAATACTTTCAATCTCACCTATTATCTCAAAATACATACTAAATCCTGTATTTTTCCATCTGCTTACTCCTTACCAAGTGCGTCCAACTTTTGCCTATATGGTTCCGTATAAGAACCTGAACTTATGATTCTGCAATATAAACCACGTATAGTATTATGGAAAAGACACCAATTGTCAAGACTTGATTATAAACTTCAAAAAGCTATACTGATTAAATATGCCTAACGGAACGAAAACAAACGAATTTGAGTGTATAGTTATAGGTGGAGGTCACGCCGGTGTTGAGGCTGCTCATGCCGCCGCTAAAACCGGTGCCAAAACGGCCCTTATAACCATCAGCAAAGATACCATCGCCAAAATGAGCTGCAATCCGGCCATTGGTGGGCTTGCGAAGGGACAAATTGTGCGCGAAATCGATGCGCTTGGCGGACTGATGGGTCTGGCGATAGATGCAACCGGTATTCAGTTTCGAATGCTCAATCGTTCAAAGGGCCCTGCTGTCCAGTCACCGCGGGCCCAGGCGGACAGAGAGAAATATCAGGAGTTTATGTGGCATACGCTCGAACAAACTGCTAATTTGACCATCGTTGAGGCGATAGTTCAGGAGATAATAACTGAAAACGACAAAGTGCGGGCGGTAGCTTGCAAGGACGGCTCAGTATACTCTACACAGACGGTTATTGTAACGACGGGGACATTTCTTAGTGGATTGATGTATGTTGGCAGCAACCGATGGGCCGGCGGCAGACTTGACGAGCCGGCCAGTGAAGAGCTTTCGCTATGTTTAAAGAGGATGGGACTGGAACTTGGGAGGATGTCAACAGATACAACGCCGAGATTAGATGCCGGAACAGTGGATGCTGGCAAATTACAGGTACAGCCCGGAGACCAGCCCCCGATACCGTTTTCATTCATGACAGAGAAAATAGAACGACCGCAGATACCATGCTGGATTACATATACCAATGAAAAGATACACAAACTGCTTAGGGATAATCTGCATCGCGCCCCACTTTCTTCGGGGCAAATAACAGGCACCGACCCGCGTTATTGCCCGAGCATCGAAGGTAAGGTCGTCAGGTTTGCTGATAAGAAGCAGCATCGAATCTTTCTGGAACCGGAGCAAGAGAGTATAAAAACGATTTACTGCAACGGGATTTTTACATCTATGCCAAAGGATGTTCAGGAACAGATGCTCAAACTGCTGCCGGGGACAGAGAACGCCCGGATTATTTATTATGCCTATGCGATTGAGTACGATTATTGTCCCCCAAATCAACTGAAGCCCAATCTTGAGACCAAGAAGATATCGGGGCTGTTTCTGGCAGGACAAATAAACGGCACCAGCGGTTATGAAGAAGCAGCCGGCCAGGGCATTATGGCCGGCATAAACGCCGCCAGAAATATACAGGATATGGAGTCGATTGTTCTCGGCAGAGACCAGGCGTATATCGGAGTGCTGATAGACGATTTGCTGACAAAAGGGATTGATGAACCATATCGGATGTTCACGTCACGAGCGGAGTATCGGTTGTCTTTGAGGGCAGATAACGCCGACCGACGATTAACGCAGATAGGAAAAACAGTCGGGCTTGTGGACCAAAACAGGTGGCTGAAATTCCAAAATAAGCAAAGAGCCATTGCTAAACTTAAAAGCTACCTACAAGATACACGTTCGCAGGGCCTAAGTTTGTGGGATCAGCTTCGGCGGCCAAACAATACTGTCACATCTCGGATTCCATCTATTGTGTCTCAAGTTTGGGCTCACGGGCCACATGATATTTGTCCCGGAGATGATGTGTCTCAGGCAGTGATAATCGATGCCAAATATGAAGGTTATTTATCTAAACAAAAGCGTCTTGTGGCCAATTTCAGGGCCCTGGAGAACAAGAAAATCTCAACGGATTTAGATTATAACAAAATTGATCATCTACGGACCGAGGCAAAAGAAAAGCTATCAATCTTTCGGCCAAGTACCCTTGCCCAGGCTTCCCGAATAAGCGGTGTTACTCCCGCAGATATTACAGTTCTTCAAGTATATTTAAAAAAAATGCGTAAGACATAAGGCTATAAAACACAAGCATCTTGTGCTTTTGTGCTCTTATTCTTTTTGTTTGGGCATCGCAGTCGCTTCAATCTCAAACAGCAACTCGGGGCGACAAATATCGCAAATCACAGTCACCCACGGCCAGGGGAAATTACCTTTGATTCCATCAAAGACCTTCCTGACCTCCGTCGTCTTACAGTAAGCCACTACCTGTACTACATCCTCATCGGCGGCGTTCATATCCCTCAGGACGGCACGAACATTTTCAATGGTCGTGTTTATTTGACCCGTGGCATCCCCAATATTCGTCGTAGCACCGCTGGCGTCGATAGAGGCCGTTCCTGAAACAAATACTGTTTCTCCAGCCGGTGTAATGCTGCGTGAAGCCCGCGAAAAAGCCGAGCCATACTCCAATGCGCATTGCTGCTTGCCCACCGCTCCAAGGAACTGGATTGAGTCCGCCGGCTCAAGCACCGCCGTCAAATCCATCGCGCACTCACTCCCGTCAGCCGGACACAGCCCAATCCCCGTGCTGGCGGGCATTGATTGTCGACTGTCCTTGCCAATCAGACCACGCTCGGTGAAAAACTTATTCCTTACCTGATTAAAATCGTCATACCAGCCAAGAATATCGCACAGCCACATCCACGTCCGCGGCACTGAAAGAAAATCAGCCCCAAATTGCTTGAGTACTGATTCAGATTTATCCATCATAACCTTTGCCTGTTCGGCAGGGTCCCCGGTTTTTCGTGTGGACTGGTCAGGACGTATGTCCGAAAGTGTAAGGTAGGCTCGGCCAGGCACACGGACAACTCTCCCGCAGAGCGTTCCATCAAGTACAATTGCTTCAGGTTTTGTGTCACTGATAACAGCGTGCACCTGCACTCCGGCCAGTGGAGCACACATCCCTTCTTTGCAGTATAGAGCGCTTGGAGCAATTCCATCGTTAATATCGCCGTACGCTTCCAACCGTAGGCGTAAAACTTCCTCCATTACACTTTGAGTGCCAAAGACTCGTTCCTGTAGAATATGCGCTTTTTCCGAACAAATTATGTCCCGGATACCGGAAAAGATTTCCTGGGCCTGTTGCTGTATTGGCCCATTGCCTCCGGGTGTTGCTGTAATATAGATTTCAGCGGCCTCCGAGGACTCGACACGACGTATGTCTAAATTTGCAGGCATTTTGACCTTTTCAGCTTTAACTTGTTTCTTAGCGATCCATACGAAACTTGCGTCAATCCACTGTATTTATGTAAAATCGTCATATTAAACGTATTTTAAATAAAAATCAAGCCTAACTTCATAATTCGCCGCCAAAAACTCTTTTCGCCTATTCGGTATTTCCCCGGCGAACAAACGCCAGTCGGCGTAGTGACCGAGAGGATTAGGCCGGGTGTTAGTCTTCAAACGCGGCAGCATTTTTTGCCTCCGTCCCGCCACACTGATGGCGGACAAGAATTGGGTTTGATTCCGTCTTCGCCAGAGGCTACGCCGCGACAAGTTGGGTTTGTTTGGGTTTGTTTTGTCTGAACCCGAAAATGCGGTTTTTTTCATAATCCTTTGCGGTAAAGAGGTTTGCATTGGTTTTTGTCGTTTCGAAATTTGGCTTTGTTTTTTCGGGGCCAGAATGGGCGGTTTATTTTCATATCCCTTTGTTATAATTGAAGTTACGTTCATTTTGGCCTTTTTGAATTTGGGTTTGTTTGGGTTTGTTTGGCTTTGTTTTTTCCCATCCCACCAAGTGTCCTTTTTATCATAATACTTTGTTATTAAATTACTTATGTTCATTTGACTTTTTCGGAATTTGGCTTTGTTTTGCATAAAAAGGTTGATTTGTAAAGAATCCACGACATTTGTAGTATATCCTCTACAGTTGTAGAGCACCCCAAGCCAAATGATTAATGATAAATGATTATTTGTTATTGACGGTAACATCATATTGGGTAAGGAGTTATCATGTAGACTGAAATAAGAAATCCGAATATCGAAATCCGAAACAAATCCTAATTACCAAAATAAAAATG
>JAUWLI010000041.1 GCA_030613765.1 Phycisphaerae bacterium | reverse complement strand
CAGAAATCAACGAGGTGCCTCCATAAAAAACGCAAACTACAAACACAGTCATCATCATCCAATATTTTTTCATGATTTACTCCTTCCTTTTTTTAGAGTTAATTGCCTTTAATGTTCCGGGGCTTCGCGAAGCACGAAGCTCTTGAGTTGTCCGTAAATATGTTGTTTTGATCCTTCATCTACCCTCTTTTTTTCTTATACAAAGATTATGTACAAAATTAGTGTCATCGATTGGGATTAGTGTGAATATAAACGCTGCCAATGTCCAGAAGTTTTTTGCAGATTATCTTCAATTGTTGGGCTAAAGTCTTATTATTAATGAAGTTAGCAAGAACACCCTCAGGTAAAAGCCAAATGTCGGGGCTAAGCTGGGACATTCAGCAGCTTAATCTGAGGGCTTTCGAACAGCCCACCATACAAAATTGAGGCGGTAAAAGACTTTTTTTAGGAAGGCCCAAAAGAGTAAACCGGCACGGATATTAGCCGTTTTAGGCGGTTATTTGGCCATTTTTGCCGTTTTTGTCATTTAATATGCGTTTTTCTGTCGAATTTGGTCTGGAAATTATACAAATTCGACAAAAAAGTTATTGCTATTGAAAAGTTGGACGATTAACATAATATGTTTGGTTATAAGAATTAACGGCTACCAAAGCTAAACTTTAAATTAAGGCGGCGCTTGAAATGGTTTTGACAGGATTAGCGAACCATGCAGAGTAAACGAACAATTGACCTGCATGACTGCAATTTTGTGCATATGGTGGCTTGGAAATCGGTGTTTCTGCTTCAGTGTCGGGAAACGAACGAGGTTTGTTACTGGCTCCCCATTTTGCAGCAGATGGCAAAATGGGTGCTCCAAGGGAGGAGACTGATGTAATGTAAGGATAGCTACAACCTCTATTCGTTTTGGGCATTTTTGAAGTGGAAACTGTTTAGGTTTCCACTTTTTTTTGGATTTTGTAAAAAGTGTAAATTAGGAAAAGAAAAAAGAATGAATCAGGAACTAATCAGAATTGTCGACAACATCGCACGCGATAAAAATATCGACAAGGAATCCTTATTCGTCGATTTGGAAGAAGCTATGGTTTCAGCGGTCCGCAAGCACTTTGGTGAACCGGACAGTAACATAGTCGTAAATATCGACCGGGCCACAGGGCAGGTTACAGCCTCCAGGGACGATGAACAAATCGATATCAGGAAACTCGGCCGAATCCCGGCCCAGACAGCCAAGCAGGTAATGATCCAGAAGATAAGGGCAGATGAGAGGGATAGTATCTATGCCGAGTTCGTCCAGCGAAAAGGGGAAATCATAAGTGGCTCAGTTGTGCGATACGAAGGCGGAACACTTATCGTTAATTTGAGCCACTGGGCGGAAGGCTTCATGCCGAAAGGCGAACAGATAATGGGCCAATCACATCGCCCGGGAGAAAGGATTCGATGCTTGATTCTTGATGTAAAAGAGACTTCGAATCAGGTCAAAATTATTCTCTCTCGAACGCATCCTGATTTTATCCGCCGATTGTTTGAGTTAGAGGTGCCGGAAATCGCTGAAAACATTATCGAAATACGAGCACTGGCACGGGAGGCGGGGTATCGTACAAAAGTTGCAGTAACTTCGCTCGATGAAAAAGTCGACCCTGTTGGAGCCTGTGTTGGTGTGCGAGGCAGTAGAATAAAAAACATAGTTGATGAGCTTGGCGGAGAGAAAATTGATATTGTACGGTGGAACGAGTCATCACAGGTACTTGTCGCAAATGCGTTGATGCCGGCAAAGGTCAGTGAAATCGCGCTGTGCTTTGAATTGGGAAAAGCGACGGTAGTTGTGGATGAGGAACAGCTTAGTCTGGCTATCGGCAAGCACGGCCAGAACGTTCGTTTGGCTGCGAGACTGACCGGCTGGGATATCGATATACTTATGCCGGAGGAATATAATCAGGGTATTGAACGATTGACAAGTTGTATCAAGAACGTAGAAGCTGCTGACGATGTGGTCGTTGACAAGTTGATAGCACTGGGTGTTATTTCCGTTTTGGATTTAGATGATGTAGGAACCGAACCGCTGGTTAACGAGTTGAATATTAACTCGGAACTAGCAGAACAAATGGTCACGGCTGCAAACGAAGAGGCCAAGCGTTTGGCCGCTGAGTCAAAACAAAAACAGGCTGAAAAAGAACCGGCCAAGCAGACCGATGATGCGGACAACAAGCAGGAATCAGCAGATAACGAGCAAGAATCAGCAGACAACGAGCAAGAATCAGCAGATAAGGAATAGGAACACATAAACGCTCTATAGAAATCGGAGTTTTTTTTGGCTGCTACAAGAGTGTACATTTTGGCTAAGGAGCTTGGCGTAAAAAGCACTGCTATTGTGAAAAAGTGTCAGGATGAGGGTCTTGACGTAAAGAATCATATGTCTACAATTTCAGCTGGTTTGGCGGCAACTATTCGCGAGTGGTTCAGTGAGGGAGAGAATATCACAACCGTTGAAACAACCGAGAAAGTGGATTTGAAAAAGGTAAGAATTAGAAAGAAAAAGAAGCTAAAGCCAAAACCGCCGGAGAAAAAGGCAAAAAAAGCTGTAAAAGAGCCTAAACGGACCAAGCCAACTACCGAGACCACGGCACAAATTGAAGAAGAGCCAAAACCCGCAGAAGAACAGGTAATTGAAGAACCTCCAGAACCAGAACCCATAGTGCCTGCCGGGCCGATTTTAGAAAAGCCTGAGCCCGCTCGACTGAGCGGACCACAGGTTGTTCGAGTAGAAGCACCGGAACCGTCACGACGACCACCAAAGCCCAAGCCTAAGGCCAGGTATGATCAGCCCGTCACTGAGCCGTTGATGTACGACGAAAAGACGCAGGATCAATCGACTTTGGTTTCGAGCAAGGACAAAAAAGGGCCGACAAAGCAAACCAAAGAGAAAACACATGGGCGCCCGCAAGAAGGACGATACGTAGAAACTGAAAAGAAGCCTAAATTCACCAGGAAATGGCGGCAAAGAGACATTGATGAAAGACAGGCCAGGCTTGATGCAGCTCGTGGTGAAGGGCTGCGACTCAGACCGATACGGAAAATCGCTACCAGGTCCAGCCGGGAAGTGGCTGCATCCGTCAGGCCGAAAAAAGCCGTTGTGAGCGAGCCAATTACCGTAAAGGATTTGTCTGCAGCTTTAGCGGTTAAATCAGCGGATATAATCAGCAAATTGATGCAACAGGACGTCATGGCCACAGCCAATCAAGCTATAAGCAACGACGTTGCGGAACTGGTTGCTCTTGAATTCGGCACAGAGTTGGTCGTGGAACGCAAGAGCAGACTACAAGAGCAGATAAAGGCTGAATTTGAGCAGCGCAAGAAAAAGACTCTCAAGATGCGATCGGTAGTGGCTACAATGCTCGGGCACGTTGACCACGGCAAGACCAGCTTGCTGGATAAGATAAGGTCAACTCAGACAGCAGCCAGCGAGGCCGGCGGTATCACGCAGCATATCGGGGCATCTGAGGTTACGTGGGACAATAAAAAGGTGACATTCCTTGATACTCCAGGACATGAAGCCTTTACGGCTATGCGGGCCAGAGGCGCCAATATGACTGATGTCGTAGTGCTGGTAGTTGCCGTCGATGACGGTGTAATGCCGCAGACCATCGAGGCGATACATCACGCCAAGGCAGCGGATGTGCCGGTTATTGTCGCACTGAATAAAATTGATTTGCCAGGGTGCGACATAAATCGGGTTTACTCACAGTTAGCTGAACAAGAGTTAGCACCGGCTGAATGGGGCGGAAAGACCGAAGTTGTGAAAACCAGTGCGATTACAGGTGAAGGTATAGATGATTTGCTTGAGCATCTCGATTATACAGCCGAATTGCTTGAACTCAAAGCGGATGATACCATACCTGCGACCGGATGGGTCGTTGAGGCCAAAATGTCAACGCAGCAAGGCCCGGTCGCAACTCTATTAATCGAGGAGGGCCAACTGAAGAAGGGCAATGTTATACTGGCTGGAAGCGCTTTTGGCAGAGTGAAAAAGCTGAGAAACAGTTATGGTAAAACCACAAAAATCGCTACAAGCTCTATGCCCGTGGAAATTACAGGGCTAAATGATGTCCCCCAGGCCGGTGATAGATTCTACTGCATGGACGACATTAACAAGGCAAAGGCCGCCGCGGAGGAAAATCAATTACTCGCAAGAGAAAATACGCTGACAAAACGAACACTGGTGACTCTGGATAATTTATTCAGCGAAATAGAGGCCGGCAATGTGAAAGAATTAAATGTTATCATCCGTGCCGATGTCCAGGGTTCCGTGGATGTTTTGACGAAATATTTATCTGAGCTTAGCACAGAAGAAGTGAAAATTAAAATCTTGCACGCAGCACCCGGTGGAATTACAGAAGGCGATGTTGTACTCGCCGAGGCTTCGTACGCCATTATTATTGGCTTTAATGTTGTCAGCGAGGAACACGTTGCGAAGATTGCAGAAGCTAAAGGCGTTGAGATAAGACTCTACAGTGTAATCTACCGTATAACAGAAGATTTGCGAAAATCCATGGAGGGCCTGCTTGACCCTGAAGAAACAGAGAGGTCGCTTGGCAGAGCTGCGGTAAGAGCTGTGTTTAAGGTTTCAAAAGTTGGGACGGTGGCTGGCTGCTATGTCAGTAGCGGCAATGTGAGCAAGAACGCGAAGGTACGCCTGATACGCGACAATATTGTTATCAGAGACGACCTGAACATAGATACTCTAAAGCATTTCAAAGACGACGTTCGCGAGGTCAAAGCGGGTCTGGAGTGCGGTATTAAAATAACAGGATTCGACGATATTAAAGTCGACGACGTTTTTGACTTCTATGACATTGTCAAGGTAGCCAGAACACTTTAATCATGAACCGTATCTCGTGAAACCAGAAGTGAGATACGAGCAAATTATGCCGACGAGAAGACAGGAAAAAGTGTCACGCGTGGTGAAAGAAACGGTTAGTGATGCTATTGCCAACCATCTTAACGATCCACGTATTGAGGGATTTGTCAGCGTTACGAGAGTTGAGATGGCCCCTGATTTGCGCAATGCAGATATATTTCTTAGTATTTTTGGAAAAGATGATGCCGCGCAAAATAAAACTTTTACCGCAATATCCCACGCCAAGAGCCGAATACAATCGCTGGTTGCTCATAAATTGTCGAGCAAATTCTGCCCCGTTTTGCATCTTTACAGAGATGAAAATTTAAAAAAAACGATGGAGATTATGAAACTGATAGACCAGGCTGTTAATAAACCGGAAAAGAAGGACCCGGACACATAAGCAGTTGCATTGTGAGACAGTGATCTCTACATCCCGGGAATGATATGAAAAATAGCAAAGAGTATTCGAAAAAAATCCGTGAGTTGTACCGCTCATTGAAGGCCAAACATCCGAAAGTCAAAAAAGTTACCTATGATGAGCCGGCGGATGCAGTTGTATATGCTATCGTTGCCGAAAATATGAACGGATCGGCGACCGAATCCGCAATTAAGAGATTTGCCGATTATTTTATTGACTTGAACGATTTGCGTGTCTCGCAAGAAGAAGAAATTTTAGAAGTTTTGGGCGAGGATACAACAGCCACAAAGGAAATTGCTTCAAACCTTACAAAGGCTTTAAAAGCTGTATTCGATGGATATAACAGTGTCAGCTTAGAGTCGTTGAAGAAAATCGGCAAACGTCCGGCCAGACAAGTTCTTGAGAAAATGGACGGTATCAGCCGTTTCGTGGTTAATTATTGCATGTTGGCGTCTCTGCAAAGCCATGCCATACCGCTCACAAAAAGGATGATAGAATACCTGAGAAACAACCAACTGGCCGATCCTGACGCTGACGAACAGCAGATAGAAGGCTTTTTAGCAAAACAGATTTCGGCTGAAAACGCATACGAATTTTATGTTCTTTTGCGACGACAGAGCAAATCACGAAGGACAAAGAAAAAGAAAAAAACTGTTCGCAAAGCAAAGGCAAAAAAGGCAACCAAAACAAAAAAGAAAAAAAGAACTAAACAAGAATAAAAGCATAAAACGCCAAAATTGACTTCTGCGCTGTCGTGCAAAAGCAGGAGCAGGGGCGAATGAGTCACAAGGTTTTAATTACGAGATACGAAAAATGGCAGAAGAAATGCTAAAATTAGGTATTCCAACAGGCAGCCTGCAAAAGGCGACAATACAGCTTTTCAGCAAAGCAGGCTTCCACATTTCGGATTCAGAAAGAAGTTTTTACCCAACTATAGATGACGAGCAAATCCGGCTGACTTGTCTGCGTGCACAGGAGATGAGCAGATATGTTGAAGACGGGGCTCTCGACGCGGGTATTACCGGTCACGATTGGATAATGGAAAACGGCTCAGATGTAGTGGAGATTGCTGAACTTACATACAGCAAAGCCACAAGCAGACCTACCAAATGGGTACTGGCTGTTCCTGATGAATCAAAAATTAATAAGCTTCAGGACCTCCGGGGAACAATAATCGCTACTGAGCTGATTAACGTAACGAAGAAATATTTTGCGGATAAAAACATTGACGTAAGAGTCGAATTTAGCTGGGGTTCTACTGAGGTAAAGGCTCGATTAGTGGATGCGATTGTAGAGCTTACTGAGACCGGCTCATCACTGCGGGCAAATAATCTGCGGATTATTGACACCGTGCTGACATCTACAACAAGATTTATAGCAAACAAGCAGGCATGGCAGGATAAATTCAAGCGTGAAAAAATAGAAAATATCTCTATACTGCTTAACGCCGCCATCAACGCCGGCAGCACTGTCGGTTTGAAGATGAACGTAAAAAAAGCCGACTTGGAATCGATACTAAAAGTTTTACCTGCCGAAAAGAGCCCGACTATTTCGAGTTTGGCCGATTCTGATTATGCCGCAGTAGAAGTGGTCATAGAAGATAAAATTGAAAGAACGTTGGTTCCGGCCCTGAAACGTGCAGGGGCCTCCGGCATAATCACTTATCCTCTAAATAAGGTCATCCACTGATAATTAATCGTTAGATAACAACTTTAAACATTTGAATCAGGAGAGTAGATACGATGAAATTATTTGCCTGCAAGTTAGCTCTGGTTTCTCTGGGACTGATAATAATCCTTTCCATTTGCTGCACGGAAAAGGGCCGGGAAGCAGCCAAAACTCACGATAAAGGGACAACAGAACCCAATGTCGTTGCCAAAATTGGCGATTACACTATCACAAAAGGGGAACTTGAGAAAAAGCTAATGATGGAGATTCGCCCAAATCCTTATGAATTCAGAAATAGTGCCGAGATAACGGACGCCAAATCAGTGCTTATGAAAATGATAGCAGAAAAAGCGATGGTGATAGAAGCTCGCAGGCAAAACCTTCAGGAAGATGAAACGATGCAGGCGGTGCTTAAGAAATTTAGGGAAAAAAGACTTGCAAACTTATTGTTAGGGAACCATGTACAAGGCAAAATAAACATTACAGACTCAGAAATAGATGAAAAGATGAAATCCGATCCCAAGTTGGACAGAGAACGCGCAAAGGCAATGCTCGCAAGGGAAATAGGTGGAGAACTCGTAGGTCAATATTACAATGAACTCTATAAGAAACTCCACGTTCAAAAGCAAAACGATAATTTCTACAAAACCGCCCAAATCCACCAAAGACTGTTGCTTAATCCGAAAGAGCCCCGAAAAGCACCATTTATTCGTATCAGTCAGGTCAAAAACGAGTTGACGCCGGAAGAGAAAAACATGGTTCTGGCAACGTTTGATAAAGGAAAAATAACCTTGAAGGACTGGTTCGACGCATTGTGTGAATTGTCTCCACCGAGCCGGCCCAGAGATTTGCATACGCCACAGGGTGTTGAAAAATTGTTAGAAAGGACTTTGAGAATGCCCATTTTTGTCGCAGAGGCAAAATCATATGGATTTGACAAGGATGAGAATTTACTAAAGCAAGTAAAAGACTACGAAGACAACATGCTGCTAAACAAAGCCATGAGAGAACAAATCAAAGATATCAAGGGGCCGGCACCTGATGAGCAGATAGTTGAATATTTCAACAAGAACAAGGAACTATTCGGAACACAGGATACGCTGATGATCAGCCAAATCTGGTGCCAGGATTTTAAAACAGCCCAAAAGGCAAAGGCCGAGCTGGATAATGGCAAGGATTTCGAGGCAGTTAAAAAATCATACTCTTTGGAAAAAGAATCCATTCCTTTTCATACCTCTCGCGACAGCGAAGGAATATTCTTCAAGGATTTATGGAATGGAGACCCAAACGAAGTAGTGGGCCCGACAAAGGGTTTTCATCGTGATGGAATCAAATGGCGCATTGTAAAAATATTGGAAAAGAAGCCGGCCACAGTTACAGAATACTCGGCTGATAATAAAAGAAGAATCGAATCCAAAATGATGGAGGAACAAAGAAATACAACACTGGAGAAATACAGAAAAGACCTCCTGGAAAAATATTCATACGAGATTTATGCCGACAAAATCAGGGATATCGATCCACTGGATATACCATAAAACCAAAATATTGACCGAATAATCTCTGCTAAAGAAGGACCATTTGTACCGCTTGAGCTGGGATTTGAAATACCGCCGGCAATACTCAAAACTTTGTGTCCAGGCCTGTCGGCCGTAATGGATCCCCCGCAGAAACCTTCTATGTTACCTTGTAATCAACAATATAGGACATGAGCAACAATAACTGCACAAACAGCCGGCAGAAAATTTTGTTGCAAAACAATATCATATCACGTATATCGCATTGAATATTTTCTTTTATGTGATTCGCTTCACAAAATACGAGATACAAGATATGGTTTTTACTCTGCACAGATATGTATTCAGGGAGCTTTTAAAAGTTTTTGTCCCTACCGCCATAGCCTTGACACTAATCCTGAGCTTAGGCAGTATACTGCGGCCTGTACAGGAATACGGCGTAGGCCCCGGCCAGGTCGTTCATCTTATGGGATATTTCCTGCCGATTGTACTGACGTTCGTATTACCGATGGCGGCTTTATTCGCCGCAGCTTTAGTCTATGGAAGATTCGCAAGCGACAATGAGCTTGATGCCTGCAGGGCAAGCGGCATATCTCTGCTCACACTGGTTTATCCGGGCCTGGCGCTGGCGATTATTGTGGCGATTGCAAATTTGATTTTGAGTTTCCACGTTGTTCCGACTTTCGTACACCGAGCGGAAAAATCTCTTAAAGCCAACGCCAAGCAGATACTTTTCCGTAACATCCAGAGAAAAGGGTACTATGAACTGCCGCCGGAAGGACAATATATTATTTATGCTGACCAGGTCAATCCGAAAAATGATACGCTTTCAGGCGTGGTTATCACTAAAGTAAAAGACAATCAAATAAAAGCGGTCTACGCTGCCGAAAGAGCCAAAATATATTTCAATCCACAGCTAAGATTCTACGAAGTCCAAATAACTGCATATAACACTTATCAAATTGGCGCTGAAGGCGGAAGATCGATCAGTATTGGAAAATTCTCGCGGAGAATGGAGTTCGGCTCGCTACTGGGTGATGATATAAAATTCAAGAAAATCGACGAAATGAAAAAAATCAGGGATGTTGATGTGACACTGTTTTATCCCATTGCAAAATTAGCTCGCGAGATTTACAGCCAATTTACCGCCGAGTCGTTAGCAGAAGATATTTCTGACCAGATTACAGACGAACCCAATGGCTTCTATAAACTATACAGTGCTGAGAGGCTCGTCGAATTTACCGCGAGCCGTTGCAACATGGGAGAAGGGAAAGAAATCGAGCTGTCCGGCAATATTGTGGTAGTTGAATACGATGCGGCCAGCAAAAAACGTCTAAGAACTTTCGAGTGCCAAAAGGCTTCGCTGCATCTCGAAGGCGATGAGCTGGCACCAACGTTGACAATGGAGCTCGACAATCCTGAATGGAAGCGAGTGGAGGGCCCGGAGGGCGTGGCAATGGGGTGGCTTCGTATTCGCGGCTTGATTATACCAAAATATGTCAGCGACATAGCAAATAAATTCGCAACAGAAGATGGCCTGGATGCCAAAAAATTGGCTTCACAGTCTTCGGCACTACATAAAGGACAAAGTTTGAAACTTAGCCGATTAAAAAATGAGCTTCAATCTGAAATACAGGATACCTTAGCTGAAATAGAGGCCGAAATACATTCCCGGCTGGTGTTCGGTATAGGCTGTGTGTCGCTGATAATGATTGGGATTGGTTTGGGTATCTTTTTAAGAGATGGACATCTGCTCAGTGCTTTCGGCGCAAGTTCGTTACCTGCCGCGGTGCTCGTAGTGTGCATAATGATGGGAAAAAACATCACTAAAAATCCCGATGCAAGCGCAGGTTCGGGAATAGTATTGATGTGGGGAGGGCTGGTGGTGTTGTCCTTGTTAGCCATAATGCTATATCGAAGACTACTGAAGAATTAATTATTGATACCTATGCCGGACGCAGGCACAAAAGAAAACAATCGATTAACAATGTAAACAGCAGGGCTGTTATGAAGTTATTGGACAAATATATCGCAAAGAATTTTCTAATAAGCTACGCGATTGTTTTCTGCGTTATGATAGGCTTGCGAATAGTTATCGATTTGTTCTTGAGTCTCGATGAGTTTACCGAGCAAACCGACATTGGCACGTTGGAAATTGTCAAGAATATATTGAGCTTTTATAGTCTGCACAGCACACTTTACTTTCGTGATTTTGCTGGAATGATAACCGTATTTGCGGCGGTTTTCTCGCTGTACAAAATGGTCCGAACCAATGAATTAGTGGCGGTAATGGCTTCGGGAGTTAGTTTGAAGCGGGTGATTGCGCCGATTGTGCTTCTCGCATTATTGCTAACGGGTTTATTCGTCATTGACCAGGAATTAATAATACCTCCGCTTAGCGACAAGCTTGTGCGCAACCAGGATGATATTCCAGGCCAGGAATCCTATGACGTATGGTTTATAATGGACGGCAAAGGATCACTAATTTGCTCTCAAAGATTTGACGTAAAAACATCAACGCTGCATAATCCGACCATCATCATTCGAAGTAAAATACCCGAATCACCCATCTGGCGGGTAATCGGCCGAATATCAGCAGAAAGAGCGACTGACATTCATAACACCGGCAAATGGATTTTGATTAACGGACTATTTACTGAAAAAGACCCCAGAAAGGTTGCCCAGCCGCGCGCTTCTTACACCAGTGACATCACGGCAAAGGATATACCCGTAAGGTGTAAATCCAGACACCTGACCTTGTTAAGTTCACGACAGTTAGCTGTTCTTGCAGCACAAAAAACAAAAATCAAAGACCGGGCTCAGCTTTACAGTCAGAAGCATTTTCGTATCACAGAGCCGATAATCAATCTGGCCATGCTTTTGGTGTGTCTGCCGATTTTGGTGTGTCGCGATCCAAAGTCGATGAAGTCTGCTATTGTGATTAGCTTCGGCGTGACGACGGCTTGTTTTATAACCACTTTTGTCTGCAAAATGCTTGCCACTGAGGTTTTCTTTGACCACGTAATGCCGGAGTTGTGGGCATGGCTGCCGGTCGTTATCTTCCTGCCCATTGCCTTCTTCGAACTGGATTCAATGAAAACATAGCAGCAAGTCCGACGGCATCGGCAAATAGAAAATCGCTAAAAAGAGATTTGGGGCTTACACCGGCTCATTAGGTAGTTTATTCACGAGCCCTTCTTTCATCAAAATAGTCAAGTTCGCTCAGCGGCAGGATCACAGAGGTCGCTATATTTGTCAAATGCGCCACTATTCGTTTAAAATGCCTCGCTATCAAGGCAAAGCACACTGCCTCGTTAACCGACAGGCTGCTCTTTGCGATTTCCTTGAGAATGCGGTCGCATTGAATTGCTATCCTATGTTCATAATCCCACGATGCTTCAGCTTTACTCTCGTCTGCTTCAATAAAGGCCTCTTTAGTACGCTCAAACAGTTCCAGAATATCCTTGTCAAGACCGTTAAAATACTGCGAAAAGAGTGCTCTATCCATGGGCTTTTCTACAATCTCGGTCACCTCATAAAGGTTCTTGCAATAATCGCCTAAACGCTCGGCGTCTTTTACAACGCTCATAAGCAGCAAACAGGCATTTACATCTACGGTCGGCTGAAGAGATAGATGCTCTATTATCCTCGTACGTATCTTCTTTTCCAGGTTGTTTACTTTGTCATCTATCTCATAGATTTTCTTTTTCAAATCCGGATCTTCCGCGTTGTCCAAAAGTGTGCTGCAAACCATCTCGTACATAAGTTTGGTATCATCCAGCATATCTTTGAACTCATCGAAAACCTGAGCCAGGAAGTCTTTGCCTTTCCAGAAACTTAAAAGATTCTTGAACATTCTCATATCTCCTTTATTTTAGATATCTTGAGATTATAATCAATAATGAAGGAACGATAAAAAATAATCCCAATACATAAGCAATTGCATATCCGCGCTTGCGGTGTGCCAAATCTCCTAACGACTTGGCCAGGCTTATTGGCACCCTTCTAAAAATCTTTATCGGAAAAATAAATACTGCGCCCGTCAAATTGAACAGAAAATGAACAAATGCAATTACAATAGCTGAGACGTTTCCTGTCGCGGCAGCGGAAGCAAACGAAGCGAGAATAGCCGTTCCGGTTGTCCCAATGTTAGCTCCAATCGTTATCGGAAAGGCTACCTCCATAGTAATGACGCCCGATGCCACCAAAGGCACTAACAGTGAAGTAGTCACCGAACTGCTCTGCACTATAGTGGTAAAAACTACCCCTGCCATAATGCCTATCATCGCATTTTTCCTTAGAACATCATCCAATACCGCTTCCACCCTCTTGACGACCAGCGATTTCATAAATTTGACGATGAAGTAGAGGCAAAAGAAAAGAATCACCATCGAAAGAACGAGCATTAAGATGCAGGCGACGTTTTTGGGCA
>JAUWLI010000127.1 GCA_030613765.1 Phycisphaerae bacterium | reverse complement strand
GCGGGCAGTGGGTAGTAGCAGGCGATGTGGATGGCGACGGCGAAGTCGAAATCGTCAGCGCCGAAAACGTAAACAAAAACGATGTACACTACACCAGCACTGCAGTAGCGCAAAAACTGGATGGCTCGATTTTGTGGCGCTGGGGAAATCCTGCAATCGGACGCAAAAAATGGCACCACGACGTTGCTTGCCAGATCCACGATTGGGACGGCGACGGCAAAAACGAAGTGGTCCTGTGTACGAAAGGTTACATTGTCGAGCTTGATGGTGCTACCGGTCGGCAGCGCAGAAAGATTGCTATCGCCGACGAAGCCACAGATTGTCTGGTGTTTTGCAATTTGACCGGCGGCAATCGGCCGACCGACGTTCTGGTCAAGAATCGATACCATCGGATTTGGGCCTACAACCATGCGGGCAATCTTCTCTGGACCGTCAAGGACCCCGGCGGCTATCGCACCGCCCATCAACCACGGCCGATAGATCTCGATGGCGATGGACGTGACGAGATTATGGCCGGCTATGCCATGCTGAACTCGGATGGTTCGGTCCGCTGGGTTTTTAAGTCTAAAAAAGTTGAACAGGCACGCGGGCATCTGGATTGCTGCCGCGTCGTTCGCCGGGGCCGGAAGCCGGAAGACTTCCGGCTGGCGCTGACATGCTGCGGCGCAAATAATGTTGCTCTCGTTGACGGCAACGGCAAGGTCTTGTGGGAAATTACCGGTCATCACTTCGAATCCATTGATGTGGGACAAATCATACCCAAACACCGGTCAGCGCAATTGCTCGTTGACATCGACCACCAGCCCCTCGGTAAAAGTCCTCTCTGGGTGCTCGATGAAAAAGGTAATCTCCTCGGTCAGATTGTGACCGATTACAGCCGGCATCACCACCTGTTGGACTGGACGGGTGACGGGGTGAATGAAATCATGGTCGCCCACAATGGCTGTATCTATAACTATAAGGGTAAATGTATCGGCGTCTTCACTACGCCCAGGCCCACTAAAAACGGTTCCCCTGCCGATGAGAGCACCTTCGAGAGGAGTATCCTCACGGGTGATATGACCGGGGACGGCATCTCTGATGTGGTCCTGGCAACTCCGGAAGCTGTGTATATTTTCAAAAATAAAAAAGGGCTGAAACCTGACAGGCCTGTCTCTCTCGGAACCGGACCCAATTTCACACTGTATTAACGTGGGGACTCGAATCCCTATCGATATAAACCTTATGAAGAAAAGGCGAAAAACTATTTTTGCCCTCGGTACTCTAACAGTCCTGTTCGTAACAGCCGGCAATATCATGGCTGTTGAGTCTCCTAAGTGGTGGAAGGACAACAGGGCAATATACGCATCCTTCGACCTTTCGGGAGCGGGCGGGCCTCTGATGAAGTTCCCCAGCGAAGATATCAAGAAAAAGCTGGGGACATTTCGCAACCTGCCCGTGCTTTTGCAGGATGCCCGAAAATTGGGTTGCAACTGCGTTTATCTTGTGAGCTACTGGGAGCCCGATTACGAGGGCAATAAAGGTGACTATCAAATACGGACAGACCTCGGCGGGCCGGAAGCTTTCAAGGAGGGAGTCGCAAAGATTCATTCGCAGGGCGGCAGGATTATACTATATATGGAACCATTTATTATCACCAGGACAAGCAAAGTGGGGCGGAGGCACGGTATGAACTGGTGCATGAAGGATGGGAAAGGTAATCCTCAGACATATTACGGCAGGTCCAGATTTTTCCTTATGTGGCCGGGAAAAGGTTCCGGCTGGACGGATTATATTTGCGGTGTGGCGGAAAGACTGGTGCGCCTTTATGGAGTAGATGGCTTTCATATAGACTCATACGGCTGCCAATGGGACCTTAAGGACAGCGACCGCAGGCACAGAGGCTCTTTTAACGAGGGAGCAATCAACCTCGTTCGCACAATAAGAGAACGAATCCAGAAGATAAAACCGGATGCGATAATCATGCTGGAATGCTGTGAACGCACGGAGCTTCTGGATCTCTGTGACGGTGGACAAATCGAATCCGGGGCCTGGCTGTACTCGCCCGTGAAGGTCCTCAACGAGAAGCCCTGGGTATCACAGCGAAAGTACAAGGCCTTCACATCCCACTACTCGATGGAAGAAATGGATAAGATTTTTGGGATGGGTTATAACTTTTCGCTTTCGCCGTGGTGGTTTGAAAATAACACGACTAAAAAGGACTTCGAAAAAATGCGCGAGCGCATAAAAAAATCCAATGACTGGATAAAGCGAATGCGTATCCTGTGGAACTGGGACAATCTGCTGTATATAAACGGAGTGCAAAGGCCATCCAACATCGATTTGTTTCAACTGCGACGTGATCTGGAAATGCGCCGATATGCAAAACCCAAACCACGGTACTATGACACTGATGCCTATCGGGCGGCAGTTAACGCCTATGAACCTCTCATAAAAAAGCTATTAAACAGCGATAAACCAATAAAGACACAGGAACAATATTTACATGGGAAAATCGGTCCTGTTTCGTATTAATGTATAAGGAGAAAATTATGTCGCGTGGATTCTTTACTATCGTATGTCTTGCAATGTTAATTTTACATGCCGGTTGCGGCCAGGTCGCTACAAACGATAAACAGGCCAAAGCAGGATTCATACGAATCTTCAATGGCAAAGACCTGACAGGCTGGGAGCCAAGCGGCGGTGCCAAATGGGTAGTCGAAAACGGTGTGATTGTGGGGACCCAGGGCGATAACTACGCTCACGGAGACCTTTTCACGAAAGATACGTACAAAGATTTTCTTCTGACTGCTACCTATAGAGTTGAGTGGCCGTGCAATACTGGTATCTGGTTTCGCTACCAGTCGCCGTCGAAAACATTCCAGGCCGACATACTCGAGTACAAGAATCCCGTGTGCTATTCCGGTTCGCTTTACTGTCCCGGTAAAATGTTCATCGCAATGAATACGGATAAAACACTCGTGGACCGGGACGGCTGGAACACAATGAAGGTTCGTGCCGAGGGTGACCACATTCAGATTTGGCTGAACGGCCGGCAAGTCGCCGACGTGCACGACGACACAACTGATTCCGGCAAAATCGGTTTCCAAGTCCACCCGGGAGAGCAGTTCGGCCCAATGAAAATAATCGTCCGCGAAATGCTGCTCAAGCCGCTGTGAGACAGTGATTAATTGCCGAGTCAGAGGACAGCAATTCATAAAAGAATATCAGTGGGTTCAAGCCGAGGATTCTGAAGAGGCCTCATCCTGAATGTAGTCTTTCGCCCGATAGCGAATAGCAACAGGAATAAAAATGGTTGCTGTCACCAGCATCACTATTACAAAAAACCAATAGTATGAGGCACCAGCAAGTTTGAGCCATCCTTTCTCCATTACCCAGTTGACGCCTGCGGTGAATGCGTTTCCAAGAGAAATCGAGAGGAGAAAGACTGCCATAATGAAGGACTTCATCTTCTTTGGTGCCTGCGTGTATGAGAACTCAAGGCAGGTAATCGAGACCATCACTTCGGCAGAAGTTAAAATCAGATAACCAAGAATCAGCCACAAAATACTGGGCCTTGCGCCAGCAGTTATGCGTGTCTCTATCAAGGCTGGAACGACAAAAGACAAGGCTGCCACAAAAAACCCGATACCGACCTTGCGAAGTGCCGTTAGAGGAAACACTTTGTTTATCGCCGGGTAAATAATGTACGAAAACACGGGAATCAGGAGCATTATCATCAATGGGTTGGCGGCCACAATCTGCGTGGGTTTCAGCTCGAAGAACAGCAAATGACGGTTCATCTTCTCCGCCTGGAGCATCCAGGACGAATCAATCTGGTCAAACAAGGCCCAGAATGGAGCCACTAAAACATAAATGATAGAGAGCTTTGCCAGAGCTCTGAGTCCTTCGCCGCTGAAGCATTCCTTAACGAATTTGATGCCCCCGCGTGGGATGTGTACGAACTTTTTGCGGCCGGCCCAAAACGCGATAGTGGCCAAGAGCATAAAACCACAGGGGACACCGAACGCGACTGTCGGGCCGTAGCGGTCCAGCAATATGGGCACGAAGAAACTCGAAAGAAACGCGCCCAGATTTATGGCAAAATAGAACCAATGGTAAACCTTTGTCAGAAGATGCTCATTTGTTTTACCAAACTGGTCCCCCACATTTGCCGAGACACAGGGTTTTATTATGCCCGACCCTATGGCGATGAGGACCAGGCCCACGCCGAGACCCAACCGCGTGTGATCAAGGGTAAGAGCAAGGAATCCGAAACAGTATATGACCGAAAAGAAAAGAATGGTTCTGTATTTAGCCAGCAGGATGTCTGACAGCAGGGCCCCGATAAGGGGCATGAAGTAAACGGCTGAGACGAAAAGATGAAACCAGAATTTGCTTTGCTCATCGCTCATGGGGGAAAGCTCACCACTTACACTTCTTAGCAGGTGGGTCATGAAAAAAACCAGGATGCATCTCATACCATAAAAGCTGAAGCGCTCAGAGGCCTCATTAGTAAGGATGTAAGGTATTCCGGCGGGCATCTTTTTCGATGGGATTGGTGCGGTCAGGTACTTACTCTTAGCCATAATAAGTCATACCTCTTCTTTTACCCAGTGAAATATTCCTTCTCTGATTTTTTCAGATAACAGCATCTTCAGTTCCTTGTCATCGCAACGGCAGTATAATACACTCATTACTACCCGGTATCAAAGAAGAAATGAAGGAATGTAAAAATATCAAGGAGATTAAAAAACTGTTTTCAAAAAAGCTGGACATCCAGAACAAACTTGATTTCAATATTTACAGGTGATAATATTGCCACAACAGAACGTATATTTGAAAGGAGTATATAGCTATGAAAACTTTATCAAATCTTGTTATGATGTTGACAATAAGTGTTATTGTCTTTGGTTGTGAATCCATTACAAAGGAACAACAAATGCAAAAATTCATTACAAGCCATGTCCGAAAAATCAAACCTATGGCCAAGGAAACCAATCTTGCCTGGTGGGACGCGGCAGTTAGCGGCAAATCCGAGGATTATGATAAAGTCAGCAAACTAACACTTGAGATTCGTCAAGTCTACAGCAACCGCAAAGAATTCGCTTTTCTTAAAGACCTGAAACAAACCGGATCGGTAAAGGATGCCTTGCCCGCACGACATTTGGAAGTATTATACAGAGCATATCTGAGCAACCAGATAGAACCGGAGCTGTTAAAAGAAATCGTTGATTTGGGCACAGAACTCGAAAAGAACTTCAGTACTTTTCGCGGCACCATTGAGGGGAAAAAGGTCACCGATAATAAAATTAAGGAAATCCTGAAAACAGAAACAGATTCGGCTAAGAGAAAACAAGCATGGCTGGCCAGCAAACAGGTAGGGGCCGCGGTCGCAGATGATATCATCCGGCTGGTCAAATTGCGAAACCAGGCTGCCCGAAATCTCGGCTTTGACAATTATCACACTATGTCTTTGACCACCGGTGAGCAGAACGTTGAAGACCTGGACCGGATTTTCAATGAATTGTACGAATTGACCAATGAGCCTTTTGCAAAATTAAAGGCTGATGTGGACCGGATGTTAGCAGCCAAGTGCAGCGTTGCCGTTACGGAGCTTATGCCCTGGCATTACCACGACCCGTTCTTTCAGGAAACCCCAATGGTATATGAGTTGGATTTAGATGCCTATTATAAGGATAAAGATATCAAGGAATTGGGGGCAGGTTTTTTCGCCGGCGTTGGATTGCCTGTAGAATCTATACTTGCCAACAGCGACCTGTATGAGCGCGAGGGCAAAAATCCGCATGGTTTTTGTACGGACATAGACAGGGAAGGTGATGTGCGTATCCTGTGTAATATTAAAAACAACGAATACTGGATGGAGGTAACACTGCACGAACTGGGCCATGCCGTTTATAATAAATACCAGGATCCAAAAGTGCCGTACCTGCTCAGAGAGCCGGCACACGCCTTCACAACGGAAGCCGTCGCCATGTTTTTCGGCCGATTGAGCCGCAATCCCGACTGGATGCAGCAAATGTTAAAACTGTCGAATGAACAAAGAGCAGAAATCGAAAAAGTAAGCGGAAAATATATGCAACTTAAACAGCTCATTTTTGCCCGCTGGGCCATGGTTATGTATAATTTTGAAAAGCAGCTTTACGCAAATCCTGAGCAGGACCTGAATTCCCTCTGGTGGCAGACGGTTGACAAATACCAGCTTGTGAAAAAGCCACAAGGCCGTAACAAACCTGATTGGGCTGCAAAAATTCATTTCAATATTGCGCCCTGTTATTATCACAACTATATGTTAGGTGAATTATTGGCGTCTCAAATGCACCACTATATTGTTTACAATGTTTTAAATCTTGAATCAGGAAAAAACGTCAGCTATGTTGGTTTAGGTAAAGCCGGCGATTTTCTAACCGAGAAAGTCTTCGAAGCAGGGAACCTTTATCATTGGAACGAGATGATTGAACGGGCAACAGGTGAAAAACTGACACCGAAATACTTTGTCACACAGTTTGTCAGATAATTTACAAAATTCCATAAGCGACGGCATAAGTAGTTATAATTTTCTAAAAATTTTGGAAAGGTAACTAATGGATTTACAAGGACGTTCATTACCGGAAATCACAATCAAAGCGGTTGTTTTGGGTGTATTGCTCTCGATGATACTCGCGGCGGCAAATGCCTACCTTGGGTTGTTCGCAGGTATGACGGTTTCGGCGTCGATACCGGCTGCGGTGGTCTCGATGGGGATATTGAGGTGGTTTCGGCGCAGTAATATCCTCGAAAATAACATCGTCCAAACCGCCGCCTCGGCAGGGGAATCCCTGGCGGCGGGTGTGATATTCACACTGCCCGCGCTTGTTATCCTCGGCTACTGGGACGATTTCGGTGGTATGAACTACGTGTGGATCACCATCATAGCCGCGTTCGGCGGGCTGCTCGGCGTCCTGTTCACAATTCCCCTGAGACGTTCCCTCATCGTCGAAGGTAAGCTTAAGTTTCCCGAGGGTATCGCAACGGCCGAAGTGCTCGAGACAGGCCAGGAAGGTGGCAAGGGCGTTTTGATCATTGCAAAAGCGGCGCTGGCAGGCGCCTTGTTCAAGGTCGGGGCAAAAGGGGTCGGCCTGTGGCCTGAAGTTCTCGAAGGCGCCAGAGGCATTAAAGGAACGCTTCTTTACGGCGGCTCCAATCTCAGCCCCGCGCTTCTGTCGGTCGGATACATCGTCGGCCTCAACATCGCCGTACTCATTTTCCTCGGTGGCGCCGCAAACTGGTACGCCGCCATCCCCACTATAGCCGGCCAAAACGAATGGCCCGTGTACCAACTGAGAAGTGAAATTGACAATCCAGACGCATGGAACGTCTTTGCACTGGAATACAAAGCCATCGATAGCAGCGCGCCAACGACAGAGATTGAGGAAGCGGAAAAATACAACGCGGGCGTGAAGGACAAGCTGGGCAAACCCGTCGATGCAAAAGACTACTCGTGGCGGATCTGGTCGAAGCGGACGCGATACATCGGCGTCGGGGCCATGCTCATCGGGGGCCTCTGGACAATCTTCAAAATGCGAAGATCCATCTTCAGCGGGATAAGGAGCGGCCTGGAAGCCTACCGCGCCATCGGTCAGGGCAAGGGTGAAATCGAAAGAACTGAAAAAGACATGTCCATGAAATGGGTACTTATACTCATCGTTGCCTCCATTGTCCCACTGTTTATGGTCTATCAATACTTCGTCAATGATATAAAAATCTCTCTGGTTATGGCCGTTCTCATGCTGGTTGCAGGCTTTGTCTTTTCGGCCGTCGCGGGCTACATGGCCGGGCTGGTCGG
>JAUWLI010000062.1 GCA_030613765.1 Phycisphaerae bacterium | reverse complement strand
CTTTTTGGGGCAGAGGACAAAATAGAGAACGTGCATCTTCCCGAAGAAGGGCACGATTATGGATTTTCAAAGCGGCTCGGTGCCTACAAATTCCTTGCCAAACACCTGGGGCTTTCGCTCGATAAGGTTACCAAATCGGATGGTACTATTGATGAGAGTTTTGTTGTTATCGAGAAGAAAGAGGACCTTTACGTCTTCAATTTGGCCCACCCCCGGCCTGCACATACTGTAAGTGGTGAGACGGAAAAGCTGCCGTGGGATTAGTTCATAATTTATTTTGAAAGAGTTAACAAAGTGAAAAAGACCATTGTGATATTTTTAGTTTGCATAGTTGCCACAGTGCTTTCAGTGACAGCAGCAGAACGACAAAAGAAATCCAAAGAGGATGCTGTAAGGCCGACACTCGTTGTGTACAAGACTATTGGTGAAGTCGAATTAAAACTGCATATATTTAAGCTGCCTGAGCGGGACGAGAAAGAATTATCGCCGGCTATAGTGTTCTTTTTCGGCGGCGGCTGGGTCGGCGGAACTCCGAAGCAGTTTTATCACCAGTGCGAACACTTTGCCTCGCGGGGAATGGTTGCGATTTCTGCTGAATATCGCGTCAAAAACAGGCACGGCACAACACCATTCGAATGTGTTGCCGATGGTAAGTCTGCTATCCGCTGGGTAAGGGCCAATGCAGCGAGGCTTGGCGTCAATCCGAACAAAATCGTTGCAGGTGGCGGATCGGCGGGCGGCCATGTGGCGGCGTGTACAGGTGTGATTAAGGGACTCGAAGAAAAACATGAAGATCCGAACATCAGTTCCAAGCCGAACGCATTAATGCTGTTCAATCCGGCTGTGGACTTAGTGGGCCTGGCGAAAAGAGGGCGTTCGGATAGAGGGTTCGGGAATCGTGTAGAGGAACTGTCTCCCTTACAGCACGTAAAAAAAGGTGTTCCTCCATGTATTATTTTTCACGGAACTACGGACCGGACGGTTCCTTTTGAGAGCGTTGAGCGTTTCTGCGCTGCGATGAAAAAGTCCGGCAATGTCTGCCGGCTTGTGCCGTTCGAAGGAAAGGGGCACGGATTTTTTAACTACGGAAGGGACAGAGATAACAGCTCTTTTAAGCAGACCATCCAGACAGCAGACAGATTCCTTACTTCTTTAGGTTATTTGAAAGATGTCTCGAAACCAAAGCAACCCGGCAAGAAACAAAGGCGTGTAAATCCCGTTTTTGCGCCCATAAAGGACACCCCAGACCTGCCGCGTGTGCTGTTGATTGGCGATTCTATCTCGATTGGTTATACACTCCCTGTACGCAAGCTGCTTGCCGACAAGGCCAATGTCCATAGGGTTCCCACCAATGCCAGACATACCGGTATAGGCTTGGAAAACATCCACAAGTGGCTCGGAGACGGCAAGTGGGATGTAATACACTTCAATTGGGGACTCCACGACCTTTGTTACCGAAGTCGAAACACAAAAACTGCTGGTCGTAAGGACAAGGTGAATGGCACTTTGGATTTGACATTCGAAGAGTATCAACAGAATCTGCTCAAGCTTATTAAGATACTCAAGACCACCGGTGCGAAGCTTATCTGGGCCAGCACGACGCCTGTTCCCGATGGCGAACCGGGCCGTATCAAGGGTGACGAAATAAGATACAATAAGGCTGCAGAGAAAATTATGAAAGAAAACGGCGTGACGATTAACGACCTTTATGCTCGTGCCTTATCGAAGCTAAGCCGGATACAACTGCCAAATGGTAACGTCCACTTTACTGCCGAGGGTTCCAACTATTTAGCTAAACATGTAGCCGATAGCATTCTCAAAGTACTTAGCAAGTCACATAAAAAGTAGATGTGATAATCGTGGCAATTCGAGGCTAGTTTGGGCAGGAGGCTTTTGAACCAGCGGTCAAACCGGGACGGCTGCGTGAACAAGTTGTTTACTGACGGCTTTGCGGTAGCCGGTGACAGTGATACTTTTGTCAGACCGGATTTCGACGATAGCGTAAGAATTGTTTTCATCACCGGGACCTTCCACCATTGCTTTCAATGTATAGTAGTGAATCCCCTCGAGATAGCTGTAACTTCCAGAGTGATGATGGCCCTGGAATACGGCCGTGACCTTGTCCGATTGTTCGAGAACCTGTCGGATGTCGGCGGCATTGTTGACATACACCGGGCCGGTGCCATCGAGTAGTTGGTGAATAAAGACGATGGTGGGCCCGCGTGCGGTGGTGAGGTCCTGTATTAGCCAGTTCAACTCCGCGGGCGGGATATTCGCATCTGTCCAGTTGAAATTGCCGTGGTCGTAATCTGTGCCGTCGGCCCTGTAGTTGGCATCGAGAACGACAAAGTGGACACGATTGAAATCGAATGAATAATAGCTTTTTACCGGGTCTATGTCGGTGCTTTTTACATTATTCAGAAACTGCTCTTTTGAGACACTGTCTATGTCGTGATTGCCGAGGACGTGGTAGGTTGGGCCCTTAAAATTTTGGAATACTTTCTCGACGGCCCGGAGGTACGTGATAGTCCTTTGCTCGACGGGGGGATTGTTCTGGTCCTTGAAATCGCCGAGATCGAGGAGAAAATCGACTTTTTGGGCGTTCATAAGTTCGACACATTCGGTTAGTTTCTCGAGCGAGTGTCTGTAGTATCTTGAGCCGACAGTGTCGGCGTCGGCGTAGTGGCTGTCGGTGAGTATGCCAAATCTTGCAGTACCTCGCCTGCGGCCGAGTGTGGTTTGCTGAGTACAGGAAAGCGGCGTGACGGTCAGGCCACCGAATGTGGCCATAGATGCCTTCAAAAAAACCCGGCGGGAGATTACCCAATTGTGATTGCCCTGCCCGGTAGAGCAGGATTTGTGGTTTCGATACTTAGTACCCATCGCATAATCCTGTCCCAAAAAGGATATTTTGGATTCAAACAACAGATTCAATGGCCAACAAGAGTCCTGTCAGGAAGGGGGTTTCTTTAATTCTTCGATTTTTGGCAGGTCTTTAAGTGTGTTTAAGCCGAAGACTTCGAGGAACTTCTTCGTTGTCCCATAGAGCATCGGTCTTCCTAATACTTCAGCCCGGCCGACTATCTTGACAAGTCCCTTGTACATAAGAGATCGAACTACCTCGCCGACCGCGACGCCCCTTATGGCTTCTATGTCGGCCCGGATAACCGGTTGTTTGTAGGCGATTATCGCGAGCGTTTCCAGAGAGGCGGGGCTTAGTTTGCTGTCGCTGCGGGCACGAAGAAGTTTTTTCAGCCAGGGATTGAAGCTGCTTAAGGTAAGAAGTTGGTATCCCCCGGCAATTTCCTCTATTCTAAAGGCGTTGTTGTTGGCCTGGTATTTCTCGTTGAGATCTTTGATGTGCTGTCGGATGTGTTTTACAGATGTTCCGACGATATCAGACAACCGATTTGGTGAGAGAGGCTCATCGCTGGTAAACAAAACGGCCTCAACCACCGATTCGAGTGTCGGTTCGGCTTCGGATGAAAATTGAGTATGTTCCTGTGTATCCTCTTGGGTTGGTGTGTTCTCTTCGTGTTCTTTTGTCATAGTTCTTTCCATTTGAATGGGTCTGCATCCTTTTTGCTTATCTTGATTGTTACCTGTTTTATGTGTTTTTGCAACTGTTTGGAGAATTTCTTTAATATGAACCGCTCGGAGACGGTATGGCTCAAACAAATGCAGGTCAGGCTTGCTTCTTGTGCGGCTAATGCCTGGTGGTGTTTCAGTTCGCCGGTGACGTAGCAATCGGCTTTTGCGGCGATGACGGTATTTATTATTTTACCGCACGAGCCGGCGCAGACCGCAGCAGTTTTTACTAACCGCTTTTCGTCTCCGACTATGCCGACAGCTTTTGCACCGGTATATTTCTTTATTTTCCCGATAATCTGTTTTATCCGTACTGGCTGGGCTAATTTACCGATTCTGCCAAGGCCAAATTTGCCCTGTGTATCGTAGAGCTTAAAGACATCGAAGGCAGGTGTCTCGTAAGGATGCGTTGTTTTCATTGCAGCTATTACGCTATCCAGTTTTTCGGAGTGTACAATCGTTTCAAATCTTATCTCCGGCACTTTTTCCAATTCCCCTTTTTTGCCGACAGCCGGCTTTGCGCCTTTCAAGGGCAAAAAGGTCCCTGTCCCCTCGGTGCCGAAGCTGCAATTTCTGTAGTTGCCTATCGTGCCTGCGCCCGCGGCAAAGACGACGTTTGAGATTTTGGCTGCCGATTCGATGGGGACAAAGACGACGAGTTTATAATTGTCGCCGGCAGGGCTATCGACGTAATCGCCGATAGGTTCAGCGTCACAAATACCAACAATCTCTGCAAGGCCGTCGTTGACTCCGCCTATCGCAACATCCAAAGCGGTATGTATCGAGAAAACTGCAATCCCTGCTTTTATCAAATTATAGACGGCACCGGCAGGGCCATCAGCGGTGATTTGTTTCAGGCCGTCCCAAATCACGGGATGATAACTTATAATCAGGTCGGTTTTTAATCTTTTTGCCTCAGCGACAACATCGTCTGTTACATCGATTGTCAGCAGAATGTTTTTTACATTGCGCTGCGCATCACCGATGAGCAGACCTACATTGTCCCAGTCCTGCGCCAATTTTAGAGCCGCTACTTGTTCAATCGCTGCTGCAATATCTTTTATCTTCATTTTCTTTGCCTGCATTCGGTTTTGATAAGTTCTTTGAAGCTCTTTTGCAGCTTTTTAGTCATCGCCCCGACCTTGCCGTTGCCTACTGCGTGCTTCTCTATCTTGGTTATCGGCATAATCTGCATAATTACATTCGTCAGAAAGGCCTCGTCGGCGGCTAAACAATCGTCTATATAGAGGTTTTTTTCAACCAATTTAATAGAATTTTTCAGGGCGATCTGGCAGACAGTCTTCCTCGCCACCCCTGCAAGTACCGGCGTTTCAATCGGCGGAGTGTATAGCACCGAATCTTTGACGAGGAACACATTGCTTATACAGCCCTCAGCCAGGCGATTGTCTACAGTAAACCACAGCGCTTCAGCGGCCTTCCTCTGGTGTGCCCATTTTAGCGCAATCATACGCGAAAAATAACTTGTTGTCTTGTGCCCGCATGTCGGCTCAAAGGGATTTTGCCTGAATGGGCACAGCACGACAAGGACGCCATTTTTATAATATTCGTCTGGATAAGGTTGGATTTTTGTGGCGGTGATAAGAAGCGTTGGTTGACGCTGCTCTTCCGATTCGGCCATTGGCCCGCCGGTTAAGGTCAGACGCAGGCGGGCATCGGTCAGTTTATTTGCCTTGAGGACCTTGTAGATGGATTCTGAGATAAGTTTTCTGTGGGGGGCCTTTATCGATAAGGTATTGGCGCTGAAAAACAACCGGTCCAAATGGTCTTTCAGCGAAAAGACCACGCCGTTATAGCTTCGCATCGTCTCGAAAAGACCGGCCCCGTACAAAAGACCGCTATCGCTGACCGATATCCCGGCCTTGTCGATATCGACTAACTTATCATTTAGAAAAACCTTTTCCGCCACTATATGATCCCTGGCAGCCTCTTTCGCTGTTTATTTTCGCGCACTTTTCGCCTTCTTATCTTTTTTGTCTATGAATATTAAAAGACAACTCGTGATACATATAATAACAGCTAACCCAATCGTCAAACTATCCTCCCAGACAATACCTCTTGTTGCCCAAAGCAATAGAAAAAGTGCTACCGCATTGAGTCCCAGGGCAATATATTTCCAGTTCATAATCCAAATCTCCTCACCTGTTCAAAACTCTTTTAAGTTTTGTCCGTTCTCACCTTTTATTTTGTTGCCTCACGCTTTTTATTCCTGCCAAAAGTGCTCTTGCTTTTGTGAGAGTTTCGTTCCATTCGGCATCTGGATCAGAATCGGCGACGATTCCGCCGCCGGTTTGGGCAAAGGCAGTCTGTCCCTTGATAATAATTGTCCGGATGGCGATGTTCAGGGAGACGCTGCCGTCGAGGCCAATATAGCCAATACTGCCGGTATAAACGCCTCTTGCTGTCGGTTCGGTTTCATCGATAATCTCCATCGAGCGGATTTTTGGGGCGCCGGTGATCGAGCCACCGGGGAACATCGCCCTCAAGATATCGCAGAACGTAATGTCATCGCGAAGTTGTCCTGCTACGGTTGCAACGGCGTGAAAGACGGTCGGATAGCTTTCGATTGTTCTGGGCTGGACGACCTTTCTTGTTCCGGGTTCGCAGATTTTTGCGACATCGTTTCGCTCCAGGTCGACTATCATATTAAGCTCGGCCCGCTCTTTTTCACTTCCGACCAGCTCATCGAAATTTTTTGCGTTGATTTTCTCACCCTGTCCGGTTTCACTGACTCGCGGGCGTGTTCCTTTAATCGGCTTGGTACTTATAATGCCGTCCTCGATTGTTATAAACATCTCAGGCGAGGCACTTACTATTTGCAAACTGCCGGCGTCGATATAGGCGGCATAAGGGCTGGGATTATAATGGTTTTGCCAGTGAAAAAGTGCTATCGGGCTGGCTTGATAGTTGCATTCGAATCGCTGTGAAAAGTTGATTTGGTAAACATCGCCATCATAAATATAGCGTTTTATCTTCTCGAATTCGTCGAGGTAATACTCCCTGCTCATATTGCATCGAATTTGTGAGAAATCTATGTTTTCAATATCAGCAGGCGGAGGCGGTGGAATGTGTAGTTTCTCAGAGTCGGTCAGTAATGTTTCCAGAGTAGCTAATTTTTCCTGCGGTTTTTCCGAATCGTTCGGCGTCTGTAAGGCGATTAGCCAGAAAGTTTCTTCGAGATGGTCGTATGCGATAAAACGGTCGTAGAAACACAGTCGAATCAACGGCATTTGGAGGTCGTCGATGGTGGTTTCGGGCAGCTTCTCGATATATCGGCCGAGTTCGTAACTAAAATAACCTACCCATCCGCCGCGAAAAATCCCTTTCGGCAAATCGTTGCCACTTCCTTTGTCATTCCCGCGCAAGCGGGAATCCACATCGTAGTCTCTTTCCAGTTTATATTTATCCAGAGCTGTTTGTAGTTTTGTGAAAGGTTCTTTTTGTCCGGCCCGAAATTCAAATACTTCTTTCGGACAAGCGGCCCAGTAGCTGAATCTGTCTGTATCTTTCCTGGCTATATTGGCCCCGAGAATTGACGGGTTTTTCAACGTGGCGAATGTTTCGCTCAGAGCCGGTAGGTTTATAGGTTTGCGGATTTGTCTACAGTGCAGTCTGCAAAGAATCCCCTTATCAGCAGTAGTAAGCGTCTTTAACGCTACGGTCCTGTTAGACTTTGCCGGTTCAGTAAAGCTTTCTCTTTTTGAATCTTGTATTTTTGTCATATAGGGTTGGATTTGCACCAATATGCGGTCAGGCAATTAAAGGCTGTTTCTTATCGCATCTAAATTCTTCCTGGCATCCGGAACCATCTTAAAGAATCCTTCGAGCTTCTCACAGGCATATTCATCACAGTGAGCGCAATTTTCAACTGCCTTTTCATTTGCACATTTTCTGATTTCACAGACTTTGCAGTGGCTGAAAAGACGGTCACTGCCTGATGTGCAGCCGTCACAATTGATATCTTCCGGCTTAAATTCGTGGTCATATTGTTTTGACCAGAGTTGGGCCACTTCTGCTCTCTTTTCGTCATCATTATTGCTTGTTGCGATGAATGCTTCACACTCGTTGCACAGCAAACCACAAACAGATGTCATCTCACTCATTTTCTTCTTCCTTTCCGATGACTGTATATAGCCACCATCTTATTTTGTTCTGGCTTTTTGCCCTTGGCTGCCGCTCGAAATATATTGTCATTATCAGGCCGTTACCGGTCCTTATTCTGAACCAGTGTTTACGTAAATACTTCTCAGGTCCACCGCTTTTACAGGGCCCCAATTCCTTCCAGACCTCAAGCACATCAGCAACTGCGTACTCTTTATCTCTCCAGATAAATCGTCCCGGCAGTCCCGGCTCACCTCTGGTCATTGCACCCGGCTCAAACGTACCTGCGACCGGCTTGATTGGCTCACTGACAAATTCTTCACCGATATTATTGTAGTTCTTTGAACTCATTTATAATCTGCACGCTCGACGAAGTTCCGATTCTATCTGCCCCTGCTTCCAGCATTTCAAGGGCCTGCTTTGCGGTTCTAATTCCACCGGCTGCCTTTATTTTACAGTTTGGCGCGGTTTCTTTCATCAGTTTTATATCCTCAACTGTTGCTCCGCCGGCTGGGTTCATTCCCGTACTCGTCTTGACGAAGTCAACTCCACATTTATCTGCAATCTGGCAGGCAAATACCTTCTGCTCCCTGCTCAAGGCGGCCGATTCGATTATCACTTTCAGTAGGACCGCGGGTCTGAACGACCGGCAAAGTTTCAGCAATGCCCGCAGTTGATTGGACAAGTACGGTGAATTGCCCTCGATTATCGCGGCTAAATCGGCGACCATATCAATCTCGTCGGCGCCGGCGAAGATGGCTTCTTTGGCTTGGGCGATCTTGATTTTGGTTGAATCGGCGCCGAGCGGCAGGCTCACCACGCCGCCGACAGCGACTTTTGAGCCGTGTAATTCTTCAACTGCTAAAGCCACCCATCGTGGATTGACCGATACTGTATGAAATCCGTAGGTTTTTGCCTCTTCGCATAGCTGCTTAATTTGCTCGCTGGTTGCGGTGGCACTGAGCAGCGTATGGTCGATACATCCGGCCAATACCTTTTCATCCCTGATGGTCACTTTTTATATATCCTTTCTTTTGAAAGAATTCTACCGCATTTGACAGATTGTTGAAGACTTTTGTAGCGGTTTGCGTAACAAATACCGAAGGGGCCTGTTTAGCGGTCCAGATGACGTATACTTCTTTGGCTGATTCGTGGGCGTGTTGGAGTTCCCTTTCTACGCCGCTGGATATAGCTGCCCGGCCGTCAGGTAGAGTTGGAATGAAGCTGATTATCATATGGGTCTGTTCAACCAATAAGAAATCGCGGGCGTATATCTGGCTGTTAATGTCGCGTACGATTTGCTGCACCTCGTCTAATTCCAGCCGGATTGTTTGCCCCAGAGCTGTGACCTCTACGAAATCCAGTCCCTTGCGGCTTGCCTGCCCGGCATAGTTCGGCAGATATGATTCTTCAAGGTCGGCAGGATCGAAGCAGATAAAGAATTGTTTCATCAATCGGCGGAATTCAGAAATCTCCTTTTTAATATTTTCCATATCGCCGACGTGGGTCATTGGAAAACTCAGGTAGGCTTTTTTACTGTTCCGCTCAAAAACGAGTTTATAAAATGTTTCTGTTGTTTCCTCTTCGGCGCCTCGGGCCAGGCAATAAAAAGGAATTCTCTCATCGATGCCTTTACACAGCATTTCTGTGCCGATAATTTCTTCTTCCCGCCAGACAATCAAATCTTTCAGACAGTGTTCCGTGGAGTGTTCATCGACGAGCCGGGTGTGTAAGGCAGCGATACCATCAATAAGGCAGATATACATACCAGTGCCGAGCTGCCGCATCTGGTCGAAGTCCACGGCTGGGAACAAACCGTGCCGCCAGCGAAAGGTTGCATGAGTGTTGACGATCAGATCAGTAGCTTTTTCGGCTTTTGCGATGATGTCTTTGAAGACGCTGCGACGAAGTGAGCTTAGCCTTTTCATTGGAATGTCGAGGATCTTACCAGGCGGGATATCTGGTGCTTCGGCATACATCATATCGCCGACATTGCATAACGTGACATTCTTGTTTCTCTGGTTGGCGAATTGACAGACATCTTGAAGGTAGTTTTGTTTGTCAATACCAACCATTCCGGTAACAACGACTATCATCTCGCATCCCGTATCCCGTATTTCGCTTCTCGTATCTCAAAGGAGATACACTTCACGATTTACGAGATATTCTTTAAAGGTCTTTTAATCTTGTGCAGACTCAAATATTTTTGAGCCTTTGCTCTCTATCGTAATCCTTCAGTGCTGCAACAATTTCGCCCATATTGCCGTTCATTATCTTATCGAGGCTGTAAAGCGACAAGTTGATTCTATGGTCGGTCAGCCGATTCTGCGGGTAATTATACGTCCTGACCTTTTCCGACCTGTCGCCTGAACCGATCATACTCTTTCGCTGGGAATCGCGCTCGGCCCTTTTTTTCTTTTCTTCTTCTTCGTAAATTCTGCTTCTTAATATTCGCCAGGCCTTGGCGCGATTTTTATGCTGGCTCTGTTCGTCCTGCATATTAACAGTAATTCCCGTTGGGACATGCTCGAGTTTAACGGCACTGCTGACTTTATTAACGTTTTGTCCGCCTGGTCCGCTGGCTCTGCTGACGTGTTCGACTACGTCGTCAGGATTTATCTGGATATCTAATTCTTCCGGTTCAGGCAATACTGCGACGGTTGCAGCAGAGGTGTGAATTCTTCCCTGTGATTCGGTCTGCGGCACGCGTTGGACACGGTGACCTCCGCCCTCGTAGCCTAACTCGGACCATACGTTTGGCCCTTTGACGCCGAATACAACTTCGCGGAAGCCGTTCTTTTCTGTCGTGCTGAAACTCAGTTGTTCAACCTTCCATTTGCGGCTCTCGGCGTATCTTATATACATATTGTATAAATCACGTGCAAACAATGCCGCCTCTTCGCCGCCGGTGCCGGCTCGTATTTCCATTATGACAGAATTGGCGGATATATCGTCGGCCATTACCAGGCTGTTTGCGATTTCTTCAAGCAGGGGGGCCTTTTTAACTTCAAGCTCTTGAATCTCTTCTTTCGCTAAGTCCCTGAAATCTTCGTCGACTGTGCTGTCCTTTAGTATCTGCTCGGCGTCTTCAATCCCGGCTACGGTTTTTTTGTACTCGCGATATTTTGTGACTATTGTTTTGAGTTTGCCTTGCTCTTTGGATAGCGCTATCAGCCTGGCCGAGTCCGTGGCAATTGCCGGATCTATAATCTGCTTTTCGATTTTGCTGTAGCGTTCCTCGAGTTCATCAAGTTTCACCAGCAGACTATCTTTTGTTTCAGCCATAAATTCAATCCTCTCAAAGAAAAATAGCGAATAGCATATATAAAACGTCGGATAAACGGTGAATGCTAAACGCTGTTATCTTGGAAGGGCAGCTATTGCTGCTGGTCTTTTTTGGGAGTTTGGGCAGCTTTGATGTAATTTTTGCCGTATTTCTTCTGGAATCGCTCTATTCGGCCTGCGGTATCGACGTATTTCTGCTTGCCCGTATAGAACGGATGGCACATCGAGCAGATTTCGGCGTGGATTTCCTTGATCGTACTGCGGGTCTCGAAGGTGTTGCCGCAGCCGCAATGGACCACTACCTTATCGTATTTTGGATGTATTCCTTTTTTCATAACTTACAGTTCTCCAGATACCTGCAATCGCGCATATTAACAATCTTAGCGGCATATTGCAACATAAATTTCAACAAGTTTTACTTTTTTTCATCAGTAACGGATATTACGGTTTTATTGGACGATGCCGGGATTGATGAGCTTTATTCTATCCGGACTCAGGGCCAGTGG
>JAUWLI010000102.1 GCA_030613765.1 Phycisphaerae bacterium | reverse complement strand
AAACATTGGAATTGTCCCAGCATCTATCGAATGGTGGATCCGCAGGGGAGGGAACGCTTGTGGGTGTTCTCAGCCCGGCCGAACATGCCGCGAATCGTCAGTGAAGATGGCGGCAAGACCTGGCGGGAGATGAAACCACTGGGCAAGGATTTCCATTGCATCATGACGTTCAGTTCCATCGTCCGCCTCAAGGACGGCACTTATGCCGGATTCTACCATCGACGAAGCAGCGGTTCGGTGCAGGTTCTTCAGACAATAACAAAAGACGGCGGCCTGACCTGGTCCAGCCCTCAGGTCGTTGCCGAGGTTGACGGTAAAGCTCCCTGCGAACCTTTCGTCTTCCGCTCCCCGGACGACAAGGAACTGTGTTGTCTAATGCGTGAGAACACGCACAAAGGCCTCAGCCTGATGATGTTCAGCCGGGATGAAGGCAAAAACTGGAGCAAACCGGTCGACACGCCCTGGGGCCTTACCGGCGACCGGCACATGGGCGTCTACACATCAAACGGAAGACTGGTAATTGCCTTCCGCGACATGGCGCCGAAAAGCCCCACGCGGGGCCATTTCGTTGCGTGGGTGGGGACCTATGAGGACATCCTCACGGGACGTCCCGGCCGGTACCGCATCAAGCTATTGCATAGCTATGCTGGCTCGGATTGCGGTTATCCCGGTATGGAATTGCTGCCCGATGGCACCATCGTCGCCACCACCTACATCAAGTACCGCCCAGGCAAACAGAAGCATTCGGTGGTCAGTACAAGATTCACGATGGATGAAATGGATGCCCTCTATGCTATGCAGACTGGAACGAAGGACAAGGCCCTGATTACGTTGAAAGTCGACCTTGCGTTGCCGAAAAGCGAGAAGGACCCCACGCCTGTGCCCGGCACGCTCAAGCCGGGTTGGACGCCGTTCGTGGCACTTCGCTGGGCTGACATGTACATGCACGACGCCACTTGGGAAGACGGCTCGGGCGGGAAAAATCCACCGGGTACGGCCGGGCTCGACGGCACGGGCGTACACGTTATGCTCGAATGCGGCAGCCACGGCAACGGTGGATTCGCCGTATACGGCATGAGTCGAGACAACCTTGGCGGCGGGGGACGACCGACCGGAAAGCCGAAAGCAGACCCAATCGCCAACGGCTGGTTCCACAACATCGACTGGGGCGGAGAGCGAACCGGGGACATCCTTATGCGAATCAATGGCCTGCCAGCCGACGAATACGAAATGACGTGCTACCACAACCATTGGGAGCCGAGGAAGCAGAGCACGCGCAACAGCCTGGATCAGCCTTCGCGCATGCCGAACCTGCCGCTCGTGCGTGCCATGCCGCTGCCAGCCCAACCGCTGCCGGGCTATCGCGGATGGGACATCGGCACGGGCACGGGCAAAGGCGTTGCATCGATCCGGGAGGCCCGCGATATCGACGTGACGAGCGCGACCTCGGACGCCAGGGTCGGCAAATCTGTGATCCGGTTCAAGACGGACGGCTCCAATGATGTTTTGGTCATCATCGACGGCGGCAATAACGACTATCCCGACCCGGCCAGGAGAGGACGCGAAGGCTCGAAGGCGGTCCTCAATGCTTTTGAAATCAAACAGATCAACAAATGAAATCTATGCTTGCCAAGACATTCCGAAATTGCCAAATCACGGATTTTAAATAATTTTGATTTTTAATATTATTAGCCGTCTGCTAATTCTATACTGAATCTTCTCGGCATCTGCTATAATCATTGTGCCCCTAATTAAATCCTTCATGGGACTATCTCCAAATACGTCCTTCTTCCAAAGCTCTTCGTTCATGAGTTCGTTCCATCTTTTTCAAATTTATTCTTACTGCATTGATTGATTGAGCCTGCTGCTTATAGTTCAGTTCAGTAAATGTTCTTTTGTCGTTTTGATGTCTTCTGATTACCATTTCATTCTCTTTTCAAAAACAATCAAAAACCTATTATTCAGTTATAATAAGCTGATAATCCGCTAAAGTCAATATAGGAATGCAAACTGACTGATATATTAAAAAATTTTACTATATTTTATATATTTTAGTTGACAAACAGTAAATATAGCGTATAATAAGTTTAAATGTGCTTTTTAAAGAATAAAAGTGGCCAAAACGTCTTTTAAAGGAGATTATACGATGATCAAATGGGAAGATTATAATTTTGAAGAGAAAGTAATCACAATTCTTTCGAATGTACCTTACGATCAATCGCACCATTTTGGCAGGGCTTTTTCAACTCCGTACCAAATTGCTATTGAATTTGCTAAAAGGTATCCAGATGATTTCAAGTCTTTAGGCTTGGTTATTGGAGGAACTGGTGCCGATGTTCAAGTTAGCCTCACTTCTTACATTGCTAATCAGTTATCTACGAGGATAAAAAATGGTCCGATGCCCCATATTGAAGGGGCTTTTTTGTCCAACCAGCATATTAGGGATATTGAATTCATTGATGACATTCATTCTGCAAACTGCGACCAAGATACGCTTTCCATGTTTCGATTGAAGTAGTTTTGTAACAATACAAATAAGAGCTTTTGCAGAAACCCACTTTTGGGAATTAATTTCTTATTGAAAGGTAAGCCAATGAATGGCAATAACTGTCCAGCTTGGATGACGATTGAGGAATCTGCAAAGTATCTAAGATGCAGCTTGCGACATCTACGAGAAACTGTTTCGAGGAAAGATATACCCCACACAAAATTTGGGGGCAAAGTGTTATTTAATCGCACTCGAATCGATGATTGGATGATTCAGAACGAAGAGAAGCCTGCCAGCTATCCCAAAGCAGAACAAAAGGTAGACGACCCTGTAGATACAACAATAATGTCAGATTGCAATAGACAAAAAGTCAATTCATTTATTCAAGAGCTTGTTGATTACAACGAGCGTTACGTGACTGGACTAGGAAATAACTTAACCAGTGACTTGTCTGAATACGATTTTGAAAAACTCTCTGAAAAGGTCTATGCACAATTAAGTCGCTGGTGTCATCCTAAAAGAAACTCCGAGCGAGAAAAATGGGCAAAAGAAAGGGCTGCGGAAATAAGTAAGCTTTTGTATGGCAAAGTGATTGATAGGATTAAACACGCAAGTTATAGAGGCTAAGTTATTTTTATCCTAAGCCAATAGGGGAATTAAAGGTGTTCGGCCATAATGCTTTCAACTAACGACTACCCAACCCCCCACTTGCCGTCAAAAACAAAATCCGTGAAATCTGCCTGCCCCGTGAGATAGCGAAGCATTATCTCACTGTGGTGAAATTCGTGGTTAAATTTTTTTCATTTTTTCCTTTACAATAGTTTGATAATATATTAATATATTCTTATGTTTACCAGTAGGCAAACGTAAACCGCCAGTAGCTTGCCCCTGCCTAATTGGGGGGGCGATAGTTTTAGCGGAGAACCGCAAGTCGTAAGCCACAGCGTGGCAAGGACATAGAGCCAGCAGGCCCAAGTCAAATTTTATCGTTAGCGAACAACTAAGTAACTATGAACCACGAACTACTAACCATGAACAACGAACTAAGAACTACCAACTACCAACTAAATACGAGCGACGAGCCACAAGCGACGTGCGACGAATTTGCACTTTTTTGTGCATTTTGTGCTGACTTTTGTGCATTTTCCGCATCTTTACATCTAAAAAGAACTGTTTTTTCCCGGCTACAAATAAAAGTCCGCCCGAAGGGCCTCCACAGTTTTGCATTTTACATTTTAATCTTTAATTTCTCTCCGTGCCTTCGTGTCTTTGTGGCAAAAAATCCATTTAATCAGCGTAATCCGCGATTAATGAACGATTTACATGCCTTCGGCATCTTTACACTTGTAAAGATGTCTTTACAAATCGGCCCTTTTTGTACAAACAAAGCCAATTTTCAAAAACGCCAAATGAACGTAACTAAAGTATTAACAAAGGATTATGACAAAAGGACACTTGGTCAATTGGGAAAAACAAACCCAATTCAAACCCAATACAAACCCAATTCAAACCCAATCAAAGCCAAAGCAAACCCAATACGAACCCAAACAAACCCAATTCTTGTCCGCCATCAGTGTGGCGGGTCAAACCAGGTTCACTCGGCAATCTGCCGATTGACAAACGCAGTCTGCCTGATAAAATTGCACAGAGAAGGTCGGTTGATTTTGATTCAGCTATATAAGGAGTCTTTCCATGAAAACGCTTATGCGAAATATCAATCTGTTACTGCTTATTCTCCTGTTTACGGCGACCAACATTTCAACATCGTGTAGCGCTGCCCAGGAAACCTTCCGGGCAGTTGGCACGTATGAATGCATTGGGCTATATTTCAAATCGCCGGACCTCGGCCGGTGCCGTCTCCGGTTCAGGCAAAAGGGAACATCGACATGGCGAGATGGTTTTCCCCTCGTCCACGATCGGCGCGACAATGAGTATCGTGGAAGTATCGTTGGTTTGAAACCGGATACTGTCTATGACATCAAAATCACTCTTAATAACAAAAGCAGCGAGCTAATATGCACAACCAGAAATGATTCTTTTCCCATCGGCAAGATTACCTATCTGGAAGCCGGTATCCACACAAAACCATTGAGGATAACCGAATCCGGCACGCCAGAAGGTTATCACTTAATCACGCCGGCCAAAGATTCTAAAGCGACTTTTGACGTTAGAAATGCTGACGAGTACACCTGTGTGATCGATGCCGACTATGTGATTCTTCGCGGAGTTGAATTCAGGAACGCCGCGATTCACGGGGCCTTAATCAAGTCCAAACGCCATGACAATGTCATCGAGGATTGCCATTTCACATTCTGGGGCAGGATAGGCGGCCCCAGGACATACGGGAACCGGGGCGGTACCGACAGCGCTATCTACGCCGAACGCGGCTCAGGCAACCTCACTATTCAGCGTAATTTAATAGAGAATCCGCGAGGCGGATCGAACGACTGGGATACGGGTCACCCGGCCGGCCCTCAGGCTATTACCCTTATCAATTCGAGCGGCGGAAACGTCATTCGATACAATGAGATTCGGTCAACAGAAGACCACGGCTATAATGATGCCATCGGCGGAGGGTCCAATTACAGTTTCCAGGGAAGCCCCAATCGCGACTCGGATATTTACGGAAACATTATTTCCAATGTGTGGGATGATGCGATTGAAAGCGAAGGGGCAAACATGAACGTTCGGATATGGAACAACTATATCGAAAAAACGTTCCAGCATATTGCCACTGCATGCACATCAAAAGGGCCCCTGTATATCTTCCGAAATGTTTTTGGCCAAAGCCGCCGGACTCATCGGGACCCCCTTGGCGGTAGTATGATAAAAGTGGGCGAGCGAGATGAGTATGGAGGAGGAAGAAAGTTCGTGTTTCATAACACGGCTATTCAGCCCAAAGGCGCATTTCATGTTTTTAGCGGCCATGTCAATCCGAACACAGTTACGCGCAACAACATTTTTGACTGCCCGGGCCGGCTGACATCTTCACGGGAAGTCGAGACAGATTGCGATTTTGATTACGACCTTTTTACAGGTATGGATCGAGGTATTGCCAAAGAAAGACATGGTATTCGAGGTAAGCCTTCATTTATAAAATCGTATGCTTTAGAGTTTTACCCTTCTTCAACGACTACTAAGATCAAATGGGGCAAAGTTCCGATCAAACAGGCAGATAAGACCATCACCTTAACCGATCCGGTAATGACAGTCCCGAATTCCGTTGTTGATTCGGGAGTGAAACTTGCAAACTTTAATGATGATTACGCCGGAAAAGCGCCTGACCTGGGGGCCTTTGAGTTAGGGCGGCCGCCGATACGTTTTGGCCGAAGAGCAACAGGTAACCACTGGGCGCCCTGGGAGCTTCACTAACACTGATATCAACAGGAAATTTGGCTACGAGAATTCGGCCGGTGATTTGGCTTGACAGAGATAGCGGTTTTTGGCTATTCTATTGCTGATTTGAGTTTGGATTTCAGGAGTGAATGGGTATATCTTAGGTTGACATACTAAAGAAGGTTTACGTTTCATAATTTTGGAGATGCGAAGATGCGAATATCGATAGAAAAACACCACCATTCAGATTGTGCTCAGGCAGGTAAATCTGATAGGCGCGATAGAAAATATCGCTGGTTGAAATGGATATTTCCAATTGCGGGATTAGTATCGCTGGTCTGGTTTTTGATTCGTGTGGTGCCGAAGCCATCGCGGGCGACGTATCCTTGCCAGCGGTTTGCCTTTCCATTGGCTTCGGGGTTTATTACATGGATATTAGGATTAGGTGCGTGGGCAGTTGCGTTTAGAAAGGCGAAGGTCAGCTTTGTCCAGAGGCGATATGTAATATGTATGATTTGCCTGGCTGTAAGTGTCGGAGCCTTGTGGTTAGCTGTGAGTACGGTCAGCGATGATTGGGCCATGGCGGACGAGCCGGAAGCGCTGTCACCCATCGGAGAGGCAACAGGGATATACCCCGGCCGAGTTGTGTGGGTGCACGACCCTGAGGCGACCGACTGGGACGGGCCGGGGGACGGACATCCGTGGGAGAGCAGCCATACGAGTTTGCCGCGTGTGAGCGGAATGATTTCCCGTTCGATCCAGGAACTGACCGGCGCCGATAGTGACGCCGGGGCGTGGGAGAAGCTGTTTAAATACTTTAATAAAAAAAGCGGTAAAGGAGGAGCCGGGTACAAGAAGGGTGAGAAGATTGTTATCAAGGTAAACTTTGTGGGCTTTATCTGGCTGCATGGAGGAGTCAACCCGGACAATTACAATCTGGAGACCAAGAGTGATTATATGAATACGTCGCCACAGATGCTGATTGCGCTGCTGCGACAGCTTGTCAAGACGGTCGGTGTCAAAGAGTCCGACATTGCGATATTTGACAGCCTGGCTTATTTTTCAAACGAATATTACGACATCTTCCGCAAGGAGTTTCCGAACTTACAGTGCATAGACCATACGGGGAAGTTCGGGCGAATCAAATCCAAGGAATCTTCGGTTCCGCTGTACTGGAGTTGCAATCCCAAAGGAAATAAACAGGACTATGCACCGGTTTGCTTTGTCGATGCCGACTACATAATCAATTTTGCGAACCTCAAGGCACACACGGGTGCGGGCGTGACGCTCTGCGCCAAGAACCACTATGGCTCGTTAGTAAGGTGGCCGGCCCAGAAGGGCTATTTTGATATGCATAAAAATGCTTTTGCCAAGAAGGAAGGAATTTATCGACCCCTGGTGGACCTGATGGGTCATTCGCACATCGGCGGCAAGACGGTACTTTACCTGATTGACGGATTGTACTGTGGGATACACCCAATAGATATGGATAGAGGGCCGAGGAGATGGAGGTCGTATCCATTCAACGGGGACTGGACTTCCAGCCTTTTGGCATCGCAGGACCCGGTGGCAGTTGATTCGGTTGGCTTTGACTTTCTCCGTGAAGAATACGAGAAGCATCCCCGCGAGCTCGGAGTCGATGATTTTCTGCACGAAGCTGCGCTGGCGGATAATCCTCCTTCAGGGACATTTTACGACCCCGACCATAGCGGCGACGTCAAAAGGCTTGCGAGTCTCGGTGTTCACGAACACTGGAACAATCCGAAAGATAAGAAATATTCTCGCAATTTGGGAAAGGGCAAGGGTATCGAGCTGGTGGCAATCACACCAACTGGTGCCAAGAAAGCAAGTATTATCGCAGCGGGTGCGAAGGTACAAAAGCTTTCGGGTGGTTTTAAGTTTACGGAAGGGCCTGCGGTGGACGCCAAAGGCAATGTCTTCTTTACAGATCAGCCGAACAACCGGATTCATAAGTGGTCGGTGGATGGCAAGCTGTCAGTCTTTCACGACAAACCGGGAAGGTCGAATGGTCTTTACTTTGACAAAAAGGGCAATCTGCTGGCCTGTGCGGATTTGGATAACGAGCTGTGGTTGATTGATATGAAAGGTAAAGTCACAATTCTTGTTAAAGGGTACAAAGGGAAACAACTGAATGGTCCTAATGACCTGTGGGAGGACCTTAAAGGCGGTATATACTTTACCGACCCCTTCTACAAAAGGCCTTACTGGAACAGAGGGCCTATTGAGCAGGACGGCCAGCATGTTTATTACCTTTACCCCGACCGCAAGAAGCTGATACGGGTGACAGAAGACCTGGTAACGCCCAACGGGATAATCGGTACGCCTGACGGCAGGAGGCTTTACGTGGCTGACCTTGGAGCAAGAAAGACATACGTATATAACATCGATGCGGACGGGACGCTATCCGGCAAAAAGCTTTTTTGCTCGATGGGCTCGGACGGGATGACCATTGACAATGAGGGCAACGTTTACCTGACGGGAAGAGGCGTTACGGTCTTTAACGCGACTGGTGAAAAAATAGAACACATAGACATTGATGCGGGGTGGACGGCGAATGTATGTTTCGGGGGCAGGGACAGGAAGACACTGTTCATCACGGCGCAGAAGTCACTTTTCGCGATCCGGATGCGGGTTAAGGGTGTATAGAAGGGAACGGCCACAGCAACTCAATCAATAACTGTTGGACGCATCCGTTCACCGACCTTCTTGAAGTGGGACATCGCACTTTCGCTGTTATCGAAGTCTTTTTCAGAGAATAAGAGAGTGGTTTGGCCTATAAGAATCTGGTCACCGTCTTTCAGGGCGGTCTCGCCGGTGATTTTTATGCCGTTGACGAACACCCCGTGTTTGCTCTTCATGTCGAACGCATAATGCTGTTGTTTGTTTTTGTCAAAATGAATCTGCATGTGCTTGCGGGAAACGTGCTCATCAAGAATCTGGATTAGAAGAGCTTCATCGCGGCCAATTACGTTCGTTCGCTGACCGACTGGATAATAATCACCTTTCCGGGATCCTGACATAATAAAGATAGAAGCCATTGCAACTCCTTAATTGTCTTTGACATAATATCGATTGAATAATATAGTAT
>JAUWLI010000112.1 GCA_030613765.1 Phycisphaerae bacterium | reverse complement strand
GTATTGAAATTCGGCTGCTTGATGATGAATTCATAGACCCCATCGCCATCCAGATCGGCGACGCCGACCTTCTGGAAATCATAATCACCTTTCAGCGGAATGCTAATGTATGGCTTAGCCCTGCCGGTCAGTGTAATTTTTATTTCCCCTAATGGTTTGTATGATCCCTGTTTCTTTTTTCTACTATACCTATATAATTGATACGTATAAGTTATGCCCTTATCCTGGAGGAGATTCTCATCTAAATAGTTGGTGAGTCGATATGGTTTGTGCATCATGCCTCGACTAACGCCGTCTACAGTCCAATGACGATCTATTTCAAAAGCGATATCCTCAGGATCCCCTTCCAGCAGTCGCCAACTCAGGAAAACTGAGCCGTCTTCGCGTTCAAGGGCCACTAATCCACGATCCAGCTTCTCTACGCCTGATGCTACTGTGCAAAGAGTAAAAGCCAACGAAAATCCAACTATCCATGTAAGTAATCGACATCTCATAATTCACGTCCTCCTTTCAAATGGTCGTATCCCCCGGCTTCCAAATCTCTAATCACGCCGTCTGGCATTTTCATCTGCATTTTATTTGTGTCGGTAATCTCTCCGATTTGCGTAATTGGTATCGGTCCATGCCATTTCTTTAATAACATCCGACAATCTTCATTAGAAAGAGTAAACAGCAGTTCAAAATCTTCGCCGTCGTTCAGCGCTGAATTCAGAGGATTTCCACTTTTTTGAGCTTCGTCCGATATTGGAATCTGCTCTGCTACGACGACAGCTCCAACTTGACTGACTTTGCAGATTCGGTTCAAATCGCTGCTGAGCCCATCGCTTATGTCAATCATTGAATTCAGCGTTACCATTTGAGCGATTTTTATTGCCTCCTTGACTCTCGGCTCAAATTCCAAATGCTTACGACTAATCGCACCACCCAGCGAACCAGTCACGCAGATACTATCGCCGACCTTCGCACCCGACCGCTTAATTGGTTGATTGCCCGCCACTCTGCTGAGCATGGCGACGCTTATCACGAAGGGCTTATCATCACTCCAGCAAGTAATATCACCACCTACCAGCGAGCAGTCAAACTTTTGGCCCGCGGCAGTAATTCCTGCATAAAGCTGCTTTAACTCTTCCCGGCCATATCCTTTCGGCAGCGCAACAGAAACAACCGCAGCTATCGGCACAGTCGCCATCGCCGCACAATCGCTAAGGCTGACCGCCATTGCTTTGTATCCAGCTTGTCTTACGGTCGCTTTTTCAAGGTCAAAATGCACACCATCCAGCAGCATATCCGTGGTGACAAGAACCGATGAATCCTGCCCTAATTGAACCCGGGCCATATCATCGCCAATCCCGATGGGAAAATCCGCTTTGGTTAGTTTGCTCTGTTGGGCAAACCAGGCGGTTATTTCATCTTCCGCTTCACTCATCACTTTGCCAATTGCTTTTTCCAGTATGCAATTTGCTCTTTTGCCTGTCTGGGCCCTGCTGCACCCTCGGTAGTGTATTTAGCCACAACATTTGCAGCACCAATACTTTCGTACACATCCTCCTCAATCAGAGGTGAATACTTTTTGAACTCATCCAGGCTAAGGTCAGCCAGCTTTTTGTTCGCCTTTTCACAGGAAGCAACCAATGACCCGACAATACCGTGTGCCTGGCGGAAAGCAATGCCCTTTCCAACCAGATACTCCGCCAAAGCAGTAGCATCCAGAAATCCTTCTTCCAATCCAGCCGAAATCTTCTTCGTATCAAATTTCGTATGCGAAACAACTGCTGCAGCCATATCCAATGAGGCTTTGACCGTATCAGCCGCAGAAAAAATGTGAATCTTATCCTCCTGCAAATCGCGATTATATCCTGACGGTTGAGCTTTTAAAATCGTCAGCATAGCCATTAACGAGCCATAAATACCGGCCGTCTTTGCGCGAATCAGTTCAAGCACATCGGGATTACGCTTCTGAGGCATCATACTCGACGATGTACAATAGCTATCATCAATCCGCACAAAGGCGAATTCATTTGAAGAATAGATTATCCAATCCTCAGCCAATCGTGAAAGATGAGTTGCAATAAGTGCACAATCAAAAATAAATTCAGCACAAAAGTCCCTGTCACTGACCGCATCGATACTATTGTAGCTGATATCGGAAAAACCTAACTGCTTAGCCGTGCTTTCTCTGTCTAATGACAGTGTCGAGCCGGCTATCGCGCCACTTCCCAACGGGGAAATTTTAAGCATCTTCCTGCAGTTTTTAAGACGAAAAAAGTCACGTCTAAGCTGCTCTACAAAACTAAGCAGATACATCGCAATAACTACCGGCTGGGCACGCTGAAGATGAGTATAAGCCGGCATCACATCCTTAACGTGTTTGCCCGCTAATTTAACAAATGCTTTTTGAAGACCGTTTATCTTGCTTTGCAGAACCTCTATCTCATCTCGCATCCAGAGCCGAATATCGGTAGCAACCTGATCATTGCGGCTTCTGCCAGTATGCAACTTCTTGCCCGGCTCACCGATTTTCGCCACTAATGCCGCCTCAATGGCCATATGAATGTCTTCGCACATCTTATCGAATTTGAACTTTCCTTCTTCGATTTCCTGTGATATTTCGATAAGCCCGTCTTTAATCTCTTTCAGCTCAGCTTTCGATATCAGCTTCTGGTCGGCCAGCATCTGCGCATGAGCAATTGAGGCCACAATGTCATACTTGTACAGCCGCTTGTCGTAGGACAGTGACTGGACAAAATCGATCATCAGTGGCTCCGGTTGACCTGCGAGCCGTTTCTCCCAGCTTTTTTTCGATTTACCCATCGTATATACTCCAAAAGTAAAAACTCCTTTATTTCCAAATGATACGACCCGTATTAGCCAGTGTCAAGATGTCTTCGGTACTTGTACCTTGCAACGTGAACCAATGGAAGTTATCTTATCTCGGATTTCCCAGATGAAGTCGTGCAAAAGAAATAAAATTTGTTAGAATAGAGCTTATGGAAGGCGTTCGATTGAGTTATCATTATACCAAATTGGAGAACCCAATGGGTGAAAGATACAAGGATGCTCTTAGGCTCGATTTTGACAGAAAACTGAAGGTCGAATTTCTTGGAACCAAAGTAACCAGTGATGCAGGTTGATTAGCATATCGAGAGTTAGATGAAGTCCTTGGATTGACGACAATGATAGAATCAGAGCTTACGATTGTTCAAGGTGAATTTGGTAAAATTGCCGATGTCGTACGGAGACAATTATGTTTTTTAGCGTTCAAAGGGGAAATATCAGATAAAGGAGACTGGCCATGAGACTCCATGGCGTCGTTGTTCTAAGTGTTCTTCTTCTTGCGAGGGCCGCGTCGGCCCAAGAATTCACCAGCATCGGGAAACTCAAGGTGCGTGCCGATTCGCCGCTCGTGAAGGGGGAATATCCACGGCTCACGATGACCCGTGCGCAGATTCCCGGCCTCCGTGCGCGTATGAACCACCCCGAATTACAGACCTACCTCGCCCAGGCGCACGACCTCGTCAAGATCGGGAAGGCAGACACGCTGCTTCTCGCGGCGATGTATCAGGTAACCGGCGACGTGCAGTACGCCGATCTCGCAAAGAAAAAACTCGGCACCCCATCGTGGATGCCGCAGTGGACGTTCGCATTCGACATGGTCGCCGAGACGATGATCGAGGCCGAGCGCGCCGATTACGCACGTAAGATCCTCGTACGGATCCAAGACAACCGCTGGCGGCCCAGGCTGCTCCACTGCTTGGCCGCATGGGGCAACGGCCTCGACGAGGAAATCATGCCCTACCTCGAATCGTCGCACGCGAAAGAGGTCGTGAAGAAGCTCGACTACTGCAACACGTGGAGCCGCGGCCGCGGCGGAAGCTCCATGGGCCACGGCTACAACGGAGAGCACTTCTTCAGCACCGAGTTCGCCGCGATGATGGCCTGGACCCATGCAACGGGAGATGACCTCGTCGCCCGAAGCGCCTTCGCGCACAGCACGCCGGCGTGGTACGTCTACCACTACCTGCCGTGGAAGCGCTCGCGACAGGTCATCCGTGTCGGCGTCACGATGAGCCCGTTTCACTGCCAGGCGTTAACACCGCAAAAATTCGCAGGCGAGAGCTACGTCATGCTCGCCATCACGCAGACGAAAAACGGTCTCGGTCAATGGTGGCAGCGCGAGTTCATCGGGAATTGGCCGATGCCCCACTGGAGCAAGGGCGAGGAACACCGCTACGGTCTCGCCGGGCGGCTGTTGTGGCTCGAACCGGCCATCGTGTCGGTCTCGCCTGCGAGATTCCCCGAGACACGCCTGTTCCCGGAGAATGGTCACGTCATCATGCGCTCCGACTGGACCGAGGACGCGACCGTCGCGTTGTTTCGCTGCGGCAGATTCGGTGAAATCGACGGCTACGGCGGTCGCAACAACCTCGATAATCTCCACTTCATCATCTACCGAAACGGCTACCTCGCTCCCGACACCGGCTGCGTCCACGCGGTGAACGAGGGCGTCTGGAGTATGAAGCCACCGAGCAACGTGCACCACTACGGCAAGCAGACAGTCGCGCACAACACGATCACCGTCGGTCGCAGACGATACGAGATCCGTGGCTATAAGAACCAGTTGATGTGCTTCTCACTGCGCGGCGGGCAGGTCGGCGTCCAGAAAACCGCGTGGTTCAAGGCTTGGGGATTGAAAGAGAAGGACCGTGACGAATTCAAGGAAGGCGAGATCACCGCTTACTCGACTTCGCCCACCTACGATTATGCCTGCGGCGACGCGACCCACTCCTACCCGCCATCGCGGGTCACGAAAATCACGCGACAGTTCGTCTACCTGAAACCGGACGTGTTCGTCGTCTTCGACCGCGTGAAACCGGCCGATCCGAAACTCGATATCATCTGGAACCTGCATGCTTACAGGAAGCCCCAGTGGAACGGCAAGACCGAACCCGAGAAGACTGCTGACGACAAGCACCCCGGCGGACATTTCCGACATACGACGGGCAACACGTTCCGAATCGTCAACGATCAAAGTGCGATGGTGGTCAAAATGCTGCTGCCGAAGACCGATGCTCGACTCGTCAGAACAATCGGAGGCAAGTGGCACGACTTCGAGGTGAACGGTGTCAACTGCGGGGCGACAGAGGCGACGTATGAACAGCTTGATCAACGAAAAGGCAACGGTGGCCTGGAGGGTGTCGGCGGCTGGCGGATCGAGATCTCCCCGAAGAACGTCACCGGCGAGGTCTATTTCCTGCACGTCCTTCAGACCGGTAAGGCCGACGCCCTGAAGCCGCCGGCCGTTACGCTCGTGGAGGCGGCCGGACGCACGGGTGCCAAGATCGTCCTCGACGGCAAATCGTACGAGGTGACGTTCAACACGAATCGTCCCACCGGCGGGTACATACGCATGATCGACGCCGGGAAGGTCATCACCGACGAGCCGCTCGTCACCCGAATAGAGGATCATTACGACTGCTGGAAAGCCGACCCACGATATAACGACTGGATGACGAACGAATACATGCGAACGGTGATTTTTCCCTACGGGGAAAAGCCCGGTACGTTGAACCTAAGCTCACAGCAGAATAGGATGGGGTCAGAGCTTGAATAGTGAATACCGATTAATATTGCTTGCTCGCTCATATTTTCTCGTCTCCTTGATTAATATCAAGACGCTCCACTTTCAACGGCAGCCCGTAGGGTACAAATATTGATTTTCCATAAGCTCTTTTAAAACATGGATTTAAGCTTATCTTTGAGCAAAATGTAAACAAGGACAAATCTGGCAGACTCAAGTGAAAGGAGTTTTCATGGATCAGAACAATGGACATCTTGAGAACGAAATAAACGACTTGAAACAGGAATTAGAACACTTCCAGCAGGAAAAGGAGCGAGTCAGAGCCATTATAGGTCAAATCGGCGGTATGCCTAAATTTCGCACCAAGCTCGTCAACATCTTATTTATTGCGGTAATTGCCGTCTCCTTAGTTATTTCGATTATAGCCGACGAAAAACTGCGTCTCTTGATGGTTGAGGTGGCAACCGTAACACTCTCGATAAAAATCATATATCTCATACACTGCCAGATGCGCATCAATCACTTCAAGTTCTGGATACTCTCATCAATCGAATGGCGCCTTACGGAAATGAGGAAGGAGATAAAACAGCTAAAAAACTAATTCCACTGTTGCATAGGGTTTTTAGTAATTCATTATTGGCAAATCAGGTGAGTTTTTTCCTGATGATTCCTAACTTTCCAAAGCATATAAGCTCATCGCCCGAAAGAATTTTTGTATCCGCAACAGGGTTTGGTATAGTCCTTTCGGCCCGAACTATCGCCAAAACTGTAATATCATCCTTCCTTAGCTCGGACTCGGAGAGTGCCTTACCCAGTACCGGATTATCTTCACGAATCTTAATTCTGGAAACACCATAACCACCGGTCGCCACCGCCAGCTCCTCAAACGAAACAGATTTAATCATCTCTTTCTTTATGATACGTTTTCTTAAAACATTCGTTAATCTTCGAGCGAATGTCATATTAGAAAAAAGCTTGTAAGTAATATATATGGCAGCCACAATAATTATCAAGTTTATCAAGGGCAGGACCTTATCCGAGATAGTAACCGCAGAAAAAGGAATAACTAATTTCTCAGCAGCCCGCGGCCTTAGTGAATTGGCAAAGGTCGCAATCATAGTAACAAAACCGGCATGTCCGAAAACAATAAGGACCGTGGCAATTCGTCGTCTTCGCAGGTCACTGGTAATTAGCTCAGATTCTTTTGTTGTAAAACCTGTTGCCGTAAAACACGATAGCGCCTGGAACTTGGCCAACGACCATTCAATCCCGGTCAACTGAAACGCAATCGCGCCGATTCTCACAATAATAAAAGATACGATAAGAACCGTGATAAATAACACCAAATTCATAATTGGCTCTCCTTAAATTCCCTTGTTAAAAAGCCAGGTATTTTCTCGCTTTTTCCAACCTAACTCCCACTTTTCCCACGTCTTCAATGCGTCTTAAAAGGGCCTGTTTTCGGCGTTCCAAAATCCTCCTTACCGTCACGGGCCCAAGTCCGGGTACCCTCAGAAGCGAAAACTTCACCGCCCTATTGGCATCAACAGGAAAAAACTCCGGATGCCTCAGCGCCCATGCCTCCTTGGGGTCAACTTTCAGAGAAAGATTACCATTCTTCTCGAAAACGATATCGGATTCATCAAAGCCATATTTACGAAGCAGAAAATCCACCTGATACAGCCGATGCTCCCGCATAAATATATCCGCCGGCTTTTGAAGCCTTACCTGTTCACCAGCTATAGACTCATCCCCCAATCCCTGCTGATAGGCGCTGAAATAAATTCTGTGCATCTTCAACCGCTCATACAGCCCGAACATATACTTGACGATATCCGTATCCCCCTCCCCCGCCGCTCCCACAATAAACTGCGTCGTCTGCTTGACCTTTTCGTATTTCATCCCTTTGTCGGTCAATTTGCTTATCAATTTTATCGGCTCAATGATATCCTGGATGTAACTTTTCTTTGCCGACAGTTTTGCCAGGTTTGCCTCCCCCGGCGTCTCAATATTCAGCGACACCGCACTGGCCAGTGATACCGCCTCTTCTATAGCCGCATCGCTTGCCCCGGGAATAATCTTTAGATGAATGTATCCTCGAAACCTATACTTTTTTCGCAACAACCTCGCTACCGCATTGAGCCTGTCCATGGTTGCATCAGCCGACCCCAAGACACCGGAACTGAGAAACAATCCAAAAACTTTCCGCTGCCTGTAATAATCCAGAAATACCTCTGCCGTCTCCTGGGCCCGAAGGCTGCACCTTCGGATGTCCATATCTGTCCTTAACGGACAGTACTTGCAGTCATTTGCGCATACATTCGAAATCAGAGTCTTAAATAGCGTACTTTTACCACCATTTGGAAGGGTAACGGGATATATCCATTTCCCGTCCTCGCTTCGCTGCCGGTGCTCATCTTTACTACAACTGCACGCACACGCCAGGTCATACTGCGCATCGGCACTGAGTATCTCTAATTTCTCATGTGTATCAGGTTTTGAAACAACCCCAACCATAAAGCCACCATCCCTGGTTTCAATATGTAATTAAAAGCCCTTGATCATCGAAAATCCATCCATGGCTTCTCTGAAATTATCAATTATCTTTATTATAATCAATGAAAAAATTCCGAAGGGGCGGGAATCTCTTTTTCACTTTTTCATTGAATTTCTCTTTAAAACCGTATCTAATTTTTCTCAGTACTTTGCTATCACAGTGGCTGTAAGAGCTATGGATACTATTCTCTACATAATTGCCGGCCCCTTGTTTCTAATATCCTTCGCCGGATACCTTTATGTCAAACTGAGCCT
>JAUWLI010000251.1 GCA_030613765.1 Phycisphaerae bacterium | reverse complement strand
TTACTGCTAAACTTGGCACACGTCCGCAACAGGCTGGAAAAACCAACACCCAGCCGGAGACACTCGAGGAATTGGGACTTAGCGTCGGGAATCTCACAGACGAGCTGGCTGACCGACTCGGCTTCAAAGCTCTGAAAGGTGTTGTCGTTACCAGTGTCGAGGCCGGGTCGCAAGCTGAAGAGAAAGGTATCACTGTTGGTATGCTGATTACAGAAGTTGACCAAAAGCCGGTGAAAAACACTAAGGAGTTTGACGAAGCAATAGAAAAGGCCAAGAAACATGGGAGTGTGTTGCTGTTAGTTAATGATGGACGTTACACAAGATTTATTGTGTTGAAGCTGGGCGATGAGTAACGCTCAAGAGATGTGACTATTCTGGATAAAGCGAAACAGGCCAACAGCTAAGAAACTTGTTGGCCTGTTTTTTGCTCTCAAATAGCGATTTATGAGATTCGATTTTTATCCTATTGTGTTTTCCCGGCGCAAGTATTATACTATTTGCCGGTTTTGACTTTAAAAGAATAGTGGGCAGTCCTGAAATGTTGGCTGCCCTTACTTATGTATTCGTAGTTTGCGACTTACTGTAAGATTAGTTTTACATGTTTGAAAGGTAGTTCAGGAGATACAGATATGGGTTGTAATTTGGCAATCGCAGGCGTAACCGGAGCTGTTGGACAGGAACTTCTGGAAATCCTGGAGCAACGTGATTTCCCGTTTGATTCACTCAAATTGCTTGCAAGTAGCCGTTCGGCTGGTAAGAAAATCGAATTCAAAAATAAGGAATATATCGTCGAAGAACTGACCAAAAACAGCTTTGACCGGATTGATATTCTACTGTCCAGCGCCGGGGCCGCAAGGAGCAAAGAGTTTGCCCCCGCCGCTGTCCAAGCCGGTGCGGTCGTAGTAGATAACACCTCGGCCTTTAGAATGGATCCGGACGTCCCGCTTGTCGTTCCGGAAATCAATCCACAAACAATCCAGGAGCACAAAGGCATAATCGCCAATCCAAACTGCTCGACGATTATTGCCATCGTACCGGTCTGGCCTTTGCATAAGGCCAATCCCGTCAAACGAATGATTATCAGCACCTATCAGTCCGCCAGTGGAGCGGGAATGAAGGCAATGCGCGAGCTGAAAGAACAGGCTCGGGAAATTCTCGATGGAAAAGAACCGACCTGCGAGGCTTTCCCCTATCAAATCGCATTTAACGTCTTCAGCCATAACTCTGACCTCGATGCTGACGGTTACAACGCCGAAGAGGTCAAAATGATAAAAGAGACGAGGAAGATTTTTGACTGTCCGGATATCGCAGTTACATGTACCTGCATTCGTATCCCCGTATTGAGGGCCCACTGCGAGAGTATAAATCTTGAATTTTCTGACCCGATTACACCCGACCAGGTCAGAGACCTGTTAAGCACCGCACCGGGAGTCTCACTGATTGATGACCGTGAAAAAAATCGTTTCCCAATGCCGATAGACGCTACGGGTAAAGACGATGTTTTCGTCGGCAGAATCCGGCAGGATGAATCGATACCTGACAAACGCGGTATTAATATTTGGGTCGCCGGCGACCAGTTACGAAAAGGCGCAGCCCTTAACGCTATCCAAATCGCAGAAAAGTTACTATAATCGCCCCTTAATGGGCATTCGCAATATAAAACTAACAGTTCTATACGATGGCAGTGAATATCACGGCTGGCAAATCCAGCCAGGACTAAGAACTATTCAGGGTACGCTTACCGAGGCAATCCAGGAGTTGATCGGCGGTGAAGTTAGAGTGTTCGGAGCAAGCAGAACCGATGCGGGCGTAAGTGCCCTGGGGCAGGTCGCTCTTGTGCAAATCGATTCGTCTATACCGGTCGAAAATCTCGCCAGGGTGATTACGCACAGATTACCTCCTGAAATTGCAGTTGCCGAAGCTGTCGAAGTCCCGCAGGGTTTTGACCTTATGGGTGAGGTCAAAAGCAAATTGTACCGCTATACGATTTTTACAGGCCAGCTCCGGCCGGTCCTGCAAATAAGGCACTGCTGGCATTTGCCTGCAAAACTTGATATAGCTGCTATGGCTCAGGCGGCAGCCATGTTAGTCGGCAAAAAGGATTTCAAATCCTTTGCCGCCGCGGCGGATAGGCGGCAGACTTCAGTGAGAACTATTTTTCGCTGCGATGTTAACCGCAATGATGATTGGGTATACATTGAAGTGGAAGGTGATAGCTTCTTGTATAATATGGTCAGAAATATCGTCGGCACTCTCGTCGAAGTCGGCAGCGGCAGATTGATACCTGAAAAGATAAACGAAATTCTTGCGGCAAAAGACCGGACTGCAGCAGGCCCCATCGCACCCGCCGCCGGCTTGTGCCTTATGTGGATTAAGTATTAAGAGTCAAGCTCGTTAACAATGATTAAATTCCGACAGGAAGAGCCAGATGACCAGCTTGCCATTCGCCGTGTCAATGAACAGGGCTTCGGCGGAGGCGAAGAGGCCGACCTGGTCGATGCACTTCGAGAAGTGAACGCCATCGTACTGTCGATGGTTGCACTCGAAAATGACTATATCGTTGCCCATGTGCTTTTCACCGAAGTTGTCATCACGCAGGCAGACTCGCGGTTCACAGGGCTCGGTCTGGGGCCGATGGTTGTGATGCCTTGCCATCAGCGAAAGGGAATCGGTTCACAGTTGTTGAAGATTGCTCTCGACAAATGCCGCCGTCTCGACTACGATTTTATCGTCGTTTTGGGGCATCCTGAATTTTATTCGAAATTCGGATTTTCCCCTGCAAAACCACACGGAATCAGCTGCGAGTTTGATGCTCCGGATGAGGCTTTTATGGTTTTGGAACTACGGGAAAACGGATTAGCCGGGCGCAGTGGAATCGTACATTACCGGGATGAATTTAGAAATGTATAAATATCAACACAAGGCCGGATCTTACGTTTAATGAAAATCGTTCACATAATAACAAGGTTGATACTCGGCGGGGCGCAGGAAAATACGTTAATTACCTGCAAGCTGCTGGCACAGCGAGGACATGATGTCACGCTTGTCACCGGCCCCGCTATAGGCCCCGAAGGCGAACTCTTCAATCAGACGAAAAATGAAAAATATAATGTCATCGTTGTTCCCAAACTGATTCGTGCAATCTGCCCTCTATATGACACAATAAGCTACTTTCAAATCAAAAGACATCTCGAACGATTAAAACCTGACATTGTTCACACCCATTCAGCCAAAGCGGGAATACTGGGAAGATTTGCTGCTTATAACTTAAAAGGAAAATGGCCAGAAAATGTGCCGGCAGTTGTTCATACAATTCACGGACTGGCCTTTCACCCGTATCAAAGTAAATGGCTGAATAGTTTTTACATCTCCGTTGAAAGGTCTGCTGCAAAGCGAACGGACTTTTTTATTAGCGTCGCCAACGCGATGACTGAACAGGCATTGGCGGCTTGTATTGGCGAAAGAGCAAAGTATGTTACAGCTTATTCGGCCATAGAAGAAGATGCTTTTCTAAAGCCGAGCCCGGAAGAAGAAAGAAAGTCCTTTCGTCTGAAATACGGAATCCCCGAAGATGCAATTGTACTTGTCACAATTGCCCGGCTCTTTATGCTTAAAGGTCACAAATACATTATTGAATCGGCAAAACAGCTCTCGAAGCAATTTGACAATGCGGCCTGGCTGTTTGTCGGAGATGGAAACCTTTACGACCACTTCAAAGAGCAGGTTCAGCAATTGGGTTTGGTTGAGAAAATCAAATTCACAGGCCTTTTACCGCCAAGTCAGATTCCGCTTGCCATACAATCATCGGATATCCTTGTTCACTGTTCCTTAAGAGAAGGCCTTGCACGCACTTTACCGCAGGCGATGCTTTGTGCAAAACCGGCGATTTCCTTCGATGTCGATGGCGCAAAAGAAGTGGTAAATGAAAACACCGGACGACTTATTGAACCAAAAAATGTCGAACAACTAACAAAGGCCTGCGCGGAATTGATAGAGGATAAAGATTTAAGAGACAAGCTCGGTAGGGCAGGCCGGGATTTCGTAAAAGAAAAATTCGCCCCAAAAACAATGGTCGATACCATTGAATCGGTGTACAAAAAGCTTACTACGAACAATGAACTATGAACTGAGGACTGGATATGAAAAGTTACAGGAAAGAGTTGTGGTTTGATACGACCGACAGGCGGGAATTCATCAATATCACGCCGGAAGTTGAGCAGTGCCTGAGAGAAAGCGGCGTCAAGGAAGGCTTTGTGCTCTGCAATGCTATGCACATTACCGCCAGCGTCTTTATCAACGACGACGAGTCCGGTCTGCATCACGACTTTGACGTTTGGCTGGAAAAATTGGCGCCGGAAAAGCCGTACTCACAGTATCGGCATAACGGCTTTGAGGACAACGCCGACGCCCATCTCAAACGCAGCGTTATGGGCAGAGAGGTAGTTGTGGCCGTCACCGAGGGCAAGCTTGATTTCGGCCCGTGGGAGCGGATATTTTACGGTGAATTCGACGGCAAAAGAAAAAAGAGGGTGCTGGTGAAAATCATCGGCGAGTAACTTTCGTATTGTGTGGAAGGAAGTTAAAGCCACATGGAGTTTTGAGTTTGTAGTTCAAAAATTGCTGTTGTTATTTTCCCATCTTCTCCTAATCACTACACCCGGGGCGGGAAGTCTTGATTAAAGCTAAGGCATTTCACCTTTTATATCATATACCATAAGGACATCGCCGTGGCGGATGTAAAGCCGGCCATCGGATATCGCCGGATGTGCCCAGTGTTT
>JAUWLI010000323.1 GCA_030613765.1 Phycisphaerae bacterium | reverse complement strand
GTTTACAGGGCTTATAGAACGTGTTTGTACGGTAAAGTCGGCTCAGGCAAGCGCAGGAGCTTTGAAGCTGAGCATAGATTTAGGCAAGCTGGCCGAGGAGAGCGAAATCGGCGATAGCATAGCGGTAAGCGGGGTGTGCCTTACCGTCGCCGGGTTGGGAGGCAATCAGGCGACGTTTGATATCAGCGGGGAAACATTAGCAAAATCGAATCTGGCTAAGTTGACCGCCGGCTCGAAGGTCAATGTCGAGCTGGCGATGAAAGTCGGAGCACGATTCGGAGGCCACATTGTCCAGGGTCATGTTGACGGAGTGGCAAAAATAAAAACAGTTGAAAAACGCGGTGAATTTGCCGAAATAAGATTCGAAGCCGAGGGAGAATTGCTCGACCAAATGGTGGTTAAAGGATCGGTGGCCGTCGACGGAATTTCTCTGACGATAGCGAGTATGGAGGGAAACAGCTTCATCGTGGCCGTGATACCTGAGACGCTGAAAAAGACCACGCTGGGCGAGGCAAAGACCGGCGACGTGGTCAATATCGAAACCGATATAATCACCAAGACAATCAAAAAGCAGCTTGAGAAGATTTTGCCCCAAAAGCAAACGCTGACGGAGGAGAAATTAAAGCAACTGGGTTTTTGAATATGTGACTCGTGAGGTAAGTGACGAGATACGATATATGCGATACGAAGAAATGAACAAGAGCAACGATACCAATTCGATAACCGAACAGATGGTCATCGGGGTAACGATGGGCGATGCGGCGGGCATCGGCCCGGAGGTTGTTGTCAAGGCGCTGTCCGACCCGGATATACGCCGGGCTGCGAAATATATTATCTTCGGTATGCATGAACAGCTTTGTTACGCGGCCGACCGGATCGAGGTCGAACCTTTCTGGGGCCGGCATCAACACGAAAAAATCAGCCGGGATTACCCTCATAAAGTGGTCGTGGCCGATTACGACGAGTATTCTGTTCCGCCCTGGATGAGAGGTCCGAGCAAGGTTGCCGGTGAGGCATCTATAAGGTTTTGCTTCGATGCTATTGACGCCGCTCGTGATGGCATTATAGACGCCGTCGTAACAGCACCGATTAGTAAAACGAGTTGGAAGATGGCCGATGCAAGCTGGCCGGGGCATACCGAGATGTTAGCCGAGCGGTGCAAGTCCATGCGAAAGGTTATGATGCTTGTCGCCGGTCCTTTAAAAGTGGCGCTGGCGACGATTCACGAGCCGCTGTTTGAAGTGCGGCATAAGTTTACGATCGGCTGTGTTTTCGAACCGATAGATTTGTTAAATACCGCGTTGAAGGAAACCTGGGGCATAGAGCATCCCAAAATAGGTGTTGCGGCGCTGAATCCACACGCCGGCGAGGGCGGGCAGTTCGGTGATGAAGAGAAGCGGATAATATCACCAGCGATTTTATTGGCGCAGGAACAGGGCATAAAGTGTTTCGGGCCATTCCCGGCCGATACGCTTTTTTTGCGGGCGGTCGAAGGCGAATTCGACGCCGTAGTTGCAATGTATCACGACCAGGGGATGATACCGGTGAAGCTGCTCGATTTCGAAAGGGCAGTTAATGTGACTATCGGGATCCCGATAATCAGGACGTCGCCCGCTCACGGGACGGCTTTCGATATTGTAGGCCGAAACCTTGCCAACCCGGAGGGTATGAAATCGGCCATAATGACCGCGATAGAAATGGCAAAGACAAAAAAGAATTTAGAATTAAGAGTTTAGTTCTAAATTCTTAATTCTAACTTCTAAATTTATAGAGATGCATACGAAGCATCAAATCCAGCAGTTACTCGCATCGGCGGGGGTATTTCCGAACAAGCATTTCGGTCAGCATTTCCTTATCGATTTGAACCTGATGCGGCTGATGATAGATTCCGCAAATATCAGCAGCGAAGATATTGTATTAGAGGTCGGGTGCGGGACGGGTTCCTTGACCGAGGGCCTGGCCGAGCAGGCCGGCTTTTGTATCGCCGTCGAGGTTGACGATACCCTTGCTAAAATCGCACAAGAGCAGCTTGCAGAAAAGGACAATGTCAATGTCATCAATACCGACATACTTGAGAGCAAACACACAATCAGCGGCACTGTTATAGAAGCAATCGAACGGGCCCGTAAAAAGCAAGGTGGGCGACTGCTGTTGGTGGCAAATCTTCCTTATAATGTGGCCTGCCCTGTAATGTTGAATCTGGTTACTGGGACGACGGTTGCGGACAAGATGTATGTTACCGTGCAGAAGCAGGTGGCTGAGCGAATGAGCGCGAAGCCCGGCGGCGGGGATTATGGCGGCTTGAGTATCTTTCTAAGCGCGACCGGCGAAGTGAAGACAGAGAGGGTTTTGAAGCCGACGGTCTTTTGGCCCCAGCCGCAGGTTGAGTCGGCGATGGTCAGCTTCGTTCGCAAAGAAGAGAAGGTAAGTCGGGTTAAGAGTATGGAGCTTTTTGGCGAGGTGATAAATCTTTTTATGGGCCATCGCCGAAAGATGCTGAAGGGATGCACGAAGTTTGCCGGCGGCGAGCTTGCGAAGATTGACAACTGGCCTGAAATCTTTGAGCAATGCTCCATCGACCCGACAAAACGCCCGGAAAAACTGCCGCCGGAAGATTACATAGCTATTGCAAACCTTTGCCGCGAACATTGGGCACTGAGGTAAATTAGTGCCATTTAGGCCGGATTTCCTTAATAAGCAAAGACCATTCTATATCACAGAACTGATTAAAAACAAACAACGGATTATAACCGTTGGCAGTGAGGCGTGCGCCTATTGACGCGTTGACTCGACTGCTATGTTGGCGACTCCTGTTGCCTTTAGTCTGAGATAACTACTCTCAAGGGGTCCAGAGTGATCATGACTCTCACTACTGAATCAGGATCGCTTCCGCTCGCACCTCTGGTTTTACCGACCACACTGAGAACCTTCGGGTCACTCTGTACTCTGATTCCTGATAGACATTTGACGGTGGCTTCCAGAAAGGATACTTGACTGCCTTCAAACAGGAGGTGTAGGCTCATGTCCTCATGATGAGACGAGAAGGAGACCGACAACTTGAGATCACGTTGTGTGATCTCAAACGTGGATGACCCAAAGAACTCCTTCTCCTCCGGATCTTCATGCACTGGCAGAACTCCGAAGAACTCGATCAGTTGTGTTTCGTCAACTTCCATTCTTGTTGCCAAAGGTGAATACAGTGGACGTGGGCATATCCCATGGTCCACTGAAACAATTTGTTCGCTAGGATATACCAATTTGGGTGTCACAAGCAACTTTTTTTCGAGCGTTTGAGATTGCCGCGGCCTTTCAGGCCTCGAAATGACGCGCAGAGGTGATTTATCCCCCTGAATGGATGGCAATCCTGAAATTTTGACTTGGCGCGTTGGTGGATTTGGGGCATAATCTACCAATCTGTTTATTTAGGAAGTGGACCCCTTGGATGGAGGGTATGGGTGTATTTTGGAGAAGCCGGAAGTAAAGTGTTAGTAAATAAGGAACAAGTTTATATGGAGGACACAAAATGAGAAGTCTAACAAAGGTGTTTAGTGTTAACAGTGCAGTTGTGGGGATTGGTTTGGC
>JAUWLI010000169.1 GCA_030613765.1 Phycisphaerae bacterium | reverse complement strand
TTTCCAATCGCCCATCTCCTTATCCGGTACATCTACAGGCCCCCAGTCGAAATGCGAGGTTTTAGGGATGCCGTTCAGCGGCCGGTTCGGAGGCATTGGGTCGTCAGGTTTGTTCTTTTTCTGGGAGGGGAAATACTCCTGCCAGGACGGCGGATCAGGGAAGCCGCCATGGTAAATTTTGCCGCCGCCAACCACACGGTAGCCATTGACCATAAAGTGCTGTGGCAACGTAACAGCATCATTGAGAACCGGAGACTTTCGCCAGGGATGGGGATTGAGGTAAACGCCTGATGTTGAGGGCAGAATTCCTGTCATAAGACTTGCCCTTGAAGGATTACAGGCCGGGGCTGAGCAGTAGGCGTTCGTAAAAAGCACTCCTCTTTGGGCAAGCTTATCGAGGTTCGGCGTTTTTACGTCCGGATGGCCGCCCAAACATCCGACCCAATCGTTCAGGTCATCTATAGCAATGAACAACACATTCGGTCGCTTGGCCTGTTTCGATACCCGCTGTTGAGAAGCGCTTGCGCATCCCGGCAATGCAATTGTCGCTGCAGTCGCTGCTGTTAGTTTTAGAAATGCACGCCGATTCATAGAGACTGATATTTGATTCATCGTTTATCCTCGCATAGATTTGATTGCATGACGGAAGTTCTTGTTGCTCTTTTTTACTCATTGTCTTTTTCTCAATTAACTCTGTTAATTGCAGCTTTTAGGTGCATGACAATAATAGCAATTATCAGGTATATGTCCAGATTTATCAAATGTGTGAGTTTTTGCGAGCCTGAAAGTATTGTTTCAGGATTTAGGATTTGTTTACTTTCATGCTATTAAGACCTGTCCTCATTACAATTGTTCTTAGCCATGGGTCGTATATGAAGTGAGACTTAATGTTCTTTACGAGAATATTTGTTCTTAATTGTCTGGTCTTGTGATAGTAGCGTTTCTCGAAGCTGTCTGGTGTCTTGCGTAGGACGTCCGCCAGGATAAGCGCACTTTTGAAAGCATAACTTAGTCCCTCAGCAGAGCTTGGGCTTATCCAGCCTGCCGCCTCGCCGAGCAAAGCAATCCCATTTGCACCAGTGTATATCTGCCGTGTCTTCTCAGGCCGTAGAATAAAAGCGCTTTCCCTCCGAACAGTCTTCCCAAATCGGAATCCATAATCTCTCAGCCTGTTTTTCAGCAGCTTAAACTTAGCAGTTACCTCACACCTCGGACGCAACGCAGCCCCAATAACCAAGTACTCTTCCTTAGGAATAGTCCAACAATAATAGTCAGTAACTCCCGGCTCAAACATTGTGGAAAAGTACGGTAACTCAGTGTCTGCTTCGACCCATTCCTGCACTCCGATATATGCTTTTGGAAATGAACGGTCGGGAGCTGCGATTTTACGGACTCTGGATGACGCTCCATCAGCTCCAATCACAATTCCGGCGCGCTCTACGTATGTGTTATTATTCCGGACATAATTTATTTTGAAGCAACCATTATCTGATTCGTATGATTTGAATCTGCAACCCAGTCGCACATCAACACTCGAGGAAACCATGGACAATAACCAACAATCAAATTTCTGCCGGTCCATATTGATGTAATATCGTTGATAATACCTTTCCACGTGCTGCTGCACATCAATAGCACGGACAACGAATAGTTGGGGATCCACCAACACGTTTTTTGGCAGACCTAATCCCATTTTAGAAAGCATCCCCTGAGCATCCGGGGCTAACAATCCACCGCAACACTTTATAGAAAAACGACTCGCAGAGCAGTCTGTTAGCTGCCTCTTGTCAATCAACAAAATCTTATAACGACCAGCAAGCAGGCGGGCCAACGTAGCACCGGCTGGCCCGGCACCTATGATAGCTACATCGTACATCACACAAAGCCCTCACCTTGAGACGGATCTTATTATTAACATCAATCAAACTGCAATTATCCTGAAGATATGCAGGTTTGTCAAACGAGTAAGAATTTCGAGGGATTTAAAATTTTCACATAAAACATACAGCTAAATAGTCTTTTGAAGTCGAAGTAATAAAAATGCTTGCGGAAATATGCGTTTGCGGGTATCTTATCCAATTCGTTTTAACAGCATAAGTGTGTAATAAATTATAGTTAGGAACTCAACAATGAAAGTTTCTCCAAAAAATCAAGGGCTATCAGAACTTGATGAGCTATGTGTCCAGACAATTCGCTTTCTGTCTATGGAAGCAGTGCAGAAAGCCAATTCCGGTCACCCCGGTATGCCGATGGGAATGGCGCCGGCGGCATACGTGCTCTGGACAAGACATATGAACTATAACCCGGCCAATCCGAGATGGCATAACCGGGATCGTTTCGTTCTTTCTGCCGGCCACGGCAGTGCGCTGCTTTATTCACTGCTGCATCTGACGGGTTTCGAGATAAGTCTGGATGAATTGAAGAATTTTCGACAGTGGTCAAGTAAAACGCCCGGACACCCTGAATATGACCCCGATTGCGGAGTCGAAGTTACTACCGGGCCTTTGGGACAAGGCATATCCAATGCTGTTGGGATGGCAATAGCCGAAAAGTTCCTGGCAAACTATTTCAATCGGGATGGCTTTCCCATTATTGACTATAACATCTATGTCATAGTCAGCGACGGTGATTTACAGGAGGGTATTGCTTCTGAGGCCAGCTCTTTAGCCGGTCATCTGGGACTTGACAATTTGATTGTCGTTTACGATGACAACCACATCAGTATTGATGGTGACACTGCACTTTCCTTTACGGAAGACAGGGCCAAACGCTATAAAGCATATAACTGGAATGTACAGGAAGTTGGCGGCGACGGCAATAACATGGCTGCTTTTGAAAAGGCCCTGAATAATGCAAAGCAGGAGAAGCAGCAACCGACACTAATAAAACTTCGCACGCATATCGCTTACGGCAGTCCGAATATGCAGGACACAGCTAAAGCACACGGTTCTCCTTTAGGGAACGATGAAATCACATTGATTAAGGAAAGATTCGGATGGGACCCGGACAAAAGCTTCCATGTCCCTGAGAAAGTACTGTCTCATATGCGAAAAGTTATTGACAAAGGCAAATACACGGAAACAACCTGGGATAAAATGTTTGCCGAATACGCAAAGGCCTATCCGGAGCTTGCACAGCAGTTTCGTGATGCTGAAGCCGGGAAACTGTCGATAAATCTCGATGATATATTGCCGGACTTTGAGACAGGCAGTACGATTGCAACACGCAAGGCCTCGGGGAAAGTGCTGGATGCGTTGATGCCGGAATTACCGCTGGTTCTGGGCGGCTCGGCAGATTTGACGCCTTCAAATAATACTGAGTTTATCGGTGCCAAGTCTTTCCAAAAAGTTGCTCAAGACGGCAGGTATATTCACTACGGAATCAGGGAACACGCGATGGGAGCGATAATGAATGGAATCTCAGTAAGCGGGTTGGCCAGAGCTTATAGCGGGACGTTCCTGGTTTTCTCTGATTATATGAGGCCGGCAATTCGCGTGGCCGCTTTGTCGAAGTACCCGACCATATTCGTTTTTACTCACGATAGTATCGGCGTCGGCGAAGATGGCCCAACACACCAACCCGTTGAGCAGCTTGCCGCTCTTCGCGCAATACCAAATTTGCTAGTGTTCAGACCTGCTGATGCAAATGAGACTGCACTGGCCTGGAAATTCATACTGGAACATCGAGATAATCCGGCAGCTCTGCTTCTTACCCGGCAGAACTTGCCTGTCATCGACCAGGAAAATTACGGTTCCGCCACAAATCTAAGTAAGGGTGCTTATGTTCTCGTCGGTGCTGACAAGCCGGACGTTTTGCTTTTGGCCAGCGGCTCGGAAGTTAGCGTTGCGATGGAGGCAGCGGAGAAACTGGCGGCTGAAGGAATTAGTTCCCAGGTAATCAGTATGCCCTGCTGGAAGCTGTTTGAAAAACAGGACAAAGAGTACCGTGATTCGGTTATCTCGCCCGGCGTCAAGGCAAGAGTCGGCATTGAAGCCGGTGTCGAACAGGGCTGGTGGAAATGGCTTGGAGATAGAGGTGCCTTTATTGGAATGTCATCATTCGGCGCCTCTGCACCCGCCAAGATCTGCTTCGAGAAGTTCGGCATAACTGCTGATAATGTCATCCAGGCTGCGAAAAAGGCGATGAGCTGATAAGTCTTTAAGCATACAAGGACGGAACTTTATGAAGACAAAGAGCATCAAATCCATAGCCGTAATGACAGGCGGTGGAGACTGCCCCGGCTTGAATGCTGTTATCAGGGCCGTTACCAAGACAGCTATAAATAAATTCGGCCTTGAGGTCTGGGGAATTGAAGACGGGTATCTGGGGCTAATCGAAGACCGGATACGTGTGCTTAGTTACAATGAGGTCAGCAACATCTTGACCGTTGGTGGAACGATTCTGGGTTCCTCAAATGTGGCTAATCCGTTCAAGTATCGGGTGACGGCTGGTAAAAAGAGCAAGACTAAAGACGTTACGAATAACTGTATCAAGAACCTGAAAAAACACAACATCGATGCGCTTATCTGCATCGGCGGCGACGGCACTATGGCCTCGGCTTCACGATTTGCCAAAAAAGGCGTCAACGTGATAGGTGTCCCCAAGACAATTGACAACGATCTTTACGGTACGGATATTACCTTCGGTTTTAACACGGCCGTCAATACCGCCACTGAGGCGATTGATAAAATCCATACAACAGCAAGTTCTCACCATCGGGTAATGATTATCGAGGTAATGGGCAGATATGCCGGCTGGATTGCTCTTCACGCGGGTGTAGCAAGCGGCTCGGATGTTATCCTTTTGCCGGAGATACCGTACCGCCTCGACAAAATCTGCGATTTTGTGCACGGCCGGTCTAAACGTGGCAAGAGATTCAGTATCGTGGTGGTAGCTGAAGGGGCAAAGGAAAAAGGCGGCAAGATGGTCGTTGCCAAGAAAGTTGCCCACAGCCCCGACCCGATTCGACTTGGAGGAATCGCAAATTTACTGGCTGTCCAAATCAACGAGCAGACAGGACTTGATTGTAGAGCGGTTGTGCTTGGTCATATTCAACGGGGTGGAACTCCCACTCCGTTTGACAGGACTCTTGCTACGAACTTTGGCTATATGGCCGTCGAACTTTTGATGAAAGGCATCAAGGGTCACCTGGTAGTACAGAAAGATGGCAGACTCTCGAGCATTCCGCTTTCGCGGATCGCCGGCAAAATTAAGACAGTACCTAAAAACAATCACCTTATAAAAGCAGCTCTGGCCGTTGGGACGAGCTTCGGTATCTGATTGGCTGCTTAATACATTGTTCATTGCGGGCTGATTTTCCCCGCTGGTGACTAACAACCGGCGGCTATTAAATAAACAATGAATCTTGGCCGAGACAAGATTGTTGCGGAGATAACCTCCCGGCTTAAGACCGTAAAACCCGGTGAGGGGACGGTTAAAGTCGAGGGGACATGGGGGTCCTTTGCGCACCTGCTGGCAGCTTACATATCGGAAAAATCAGGTCGGCCGATTTTATACATCTGTCCGCATATCGACGACGCGGACAAGGCCGTCGATGATTTGCATACATTCGGAGGTAAAAGAATCGAGAGCTTGGGAGCATGGGAGGGCGAGGAAGATTTAGCAGACGCCACCGATGAGATTCGTGCTGAGAGGCTAAAGCTCGTCTCTCGTATATCGCATCTCACCTCTCGTTCTGGAGGAAGTAAACTTGTTATACCAGCATCTATACAGGCGCTTTGTCAGCCGATACCAAAGCCACATGCCCTGCAGGAAAGCTGTCTTAAATTACAGGTTGAGGGACAGGTGAGACCGGAAGAGGTAGTCGAGTGGCTCGTTGAAAACGGATTTGAGCGTGTGGAAAGGATTGATCTGCCGGGCCAATTTGCCCGTCGCGGAGGTATTGTCGATATTTACGCACCTCTGACTGTCGACAAAGTTCTATCGGGCAAAGAACCGGCGAGCACGCCTTCACAGAATGCTCTAGCGATTAGGATAGAATTTTTCGGTGATACTATAGAGAGTATCCGTGAAATCAATTTGGATACGCAACTCTCAACCGAACAAATAGAACGCATTAATATCGTTTCGGTGGTGTGCGGGACTACGCAGGAAGAAAGGGAGTTATTTGTAAATATCCTGCCTCAGGATTGCATAATAATTATTGAAGAATCCACTGACTGCGAAGAAGTCGCAAGGCTGTTCCGGGAACGGGCCGAAGATACGAATCGTCTTTATAGCTGGGCCGATATTTATGAAGCTGCAGCAAAATTCACTCAACTACACATATGCAGGTTTGCCACAGCAGAATCGGGTGATTTCCTCAAGGTGGATATAAAAAGTGTCCAGACGTTTCAGCACAAAGCCACTTCTTTGTGGGCGGGACACAAAGAGGCCCTTGAGGAACTGGTGGCTGAGGCAAAAAAAGACAAAAAAGTGCTGCTTTACTGTGAAGCTGAAGCTGAGATCAAACGTGTAGGTGAGATTGTAAAGGAAATTAACAAAAATATTCCGGCCAATTTCAAACTGCTGTTAGGTTTTATTCATCAGGGCTTCGTCATAAATTCACTAAATACGATAGTCATAAGTCATCACGAGCTGTTTGGCCAGTATGTGCTAAGAAG